>JBFLXN010000099.1:0-10114 GCA_040755715.1 Candidatus Edwardsiibacteriota bacterium | reverse complement strand
TAACCAGAATAAAAAATCGGCGTTTTTTAATACTCAGAATTTCTTGGATATACTTTCTTTCAATTTCTTCTTTCAGATAGCGTTCAATAAGATCTTTGACCTGGGAATCCGTAAACCTTTTGTGTAACTGTTTTGCCATAATCCAAACCCTCCTTTTTGGGTTAGATTATAGCAGTTTAAGAGTTCACTTTTGAACTTTAAATTCGCTAAAAAGAGTTCACTTTTGAATTTTAAATGACAAAGAGTAAAAATAATATTGACAAAATGCCTTTTTTGTGTTATAATAATAGAAAAAACACATTAGAATTTGAATTCAAATAAACAAAAGTGTCAAAAAAATTATGGCTTGGAAATCTATGCGTCGGAGGTCAAGATTCTGAAATAAGTTCAGGATGGAATTTAAGGCGTATTTAGTGGGTTCTCCGACACACTCCTAGTCTCCGGTGGCAACTGACGACTTGTCAACGGAGGACCGGGAACAAGACCTGTCAGAATATATACAAAAAGGTCTCCTCTTGAGAGAAAAAAGTCGGAGATTTTTCACACTACCATTTTAAACTAGGAGGAGGTTGAATATGCCTACTCTACTCTTTAGTCCTTTAAGGGGACTGGTAATCAGGCGCGAATGTAAGACCAAAAGGGAGTCGAGCTGGGATAGAACTGGTGGCAATGACGATAGGTTACACATCGCACCTAAATCAAAGGCAACATTAGCTAATATAAAAGGTGCTGGCTGTATCACTCACTTTTGGTGCACCGTTAGTTCAAAAGAGGAGCTGTTCTTAAGGAAAATCATTCTTAGAATGTTTTGGGATGGTGAAAGGGAGCCGAGCGTCGAGGTTCCTCTTGGTGATTTTTTTGGAATTGGGCATGGTATTACAAAAAACTTTGCTTCACTACCTTTATGTATGAGCCCAAGGGATGGTAGGGGCTTTTCTTGTTATTTTCCTATGCCGTTTGCGAAGGAAGCCAAAGTTGAGATTGAAAGTGAGTGCGAAAAAAATGAGGTCTTATTCTATTATTATCTCGATTACGAAGTATACAATTCACTGCCAACTGACCATCTACGGTTCCATGCCCAATGGCGAAGGGAACGCTGTAAAGGCATATCCGAGGCTGGGATGACCAATGACGATTTCCTTTTCGGTGGCAGGAATCTAACTGGCGAAGGTAATTATATAATTCTCGATGGAGAAGGTGAAGGTCACTATGTTGGTTGCGTCTTAAATATCCATAATCTGAGGAATGTCCCACCTGATGTTGAAAATTGGTATGGTGAAGGCGATGACATGATTTTTGTGGATGGTGAGTTATTTCCGCCGTCATTCCATGGCACAGGCACTGAGGACTATTTTAACTGTGCTTGGAGTCCACAGGAAGAATTTTATGCTCCATATCATGGTATAACTTTAGGTAGTGGGCAAAACTGGTCAGGCAAAGTCTCTTGGTACAGGTTTCACATTGAAGACCCGATTGTTTTCAAGAAGTCTATATTAGTGACTATTGAACATGGTCATGCCAATCGACGCTCGGATGACTATAGTAGTACAGCTTACTGGTATCAGAGTGAACCACATAAAAAGTTTCCCCCTATGCCTCCTGTTGAACAGAGGCTCCCTATAGGTGATAATCTATGAGTGCAAAGATTGTTGTAGTTGGCAGTTCAAATACTGATATGGTTATTAAGGTACCTCGTCTTCCAATGCCTGGTGAGACATTGCTTGGGAGTGATTTTTTCATTGCCGCTGGTGGTAAGGGTGCTAATCAAGCGGTTGCAATTGCAAGATTAGGAGGTGATGTGAGCTTTGTAGCAAGAATAGGTAAGGACAGCTTTGGTGAGGAGTCTATATCAAACCTAATAAACGAGGGGATTGATGTCAGATTTATTGTGAGGGAGAATGAGGCTCATTCTGGAGTAGCACTAATTTTCGTTGATTCTAATGGTGAAAACCAGATTGTTGTGGCACCCGGCTCAAATAGTAAACTTTCTCCGTATGATGTATACCAAGCAGAAGAGGTAATAAAGAATTGCTATGTCCTTTTAGTTCAGTTAGAGATACCATTGTCTGCTGTGTATTCTGCGATAGAATTGGCTAAAAAATACGATAAGCTAATCATACTCAATCCCGCTCCGGCAAAAGAGATAGAGCCTGCTTTTTTAAGTCAGATTCATGTTCTAACACCAAATGAGCACGAAGTGTCAATCCTATCTGGTATAGATGTAAAAGATGAGCACACAGCAAAAGAATCTGCATATGCCCTTATAGATAAGGGTGTTGAAAATGTAGTTGTGACTATGGGTGGTAGTGGAACACTAATTGTTAACAAAGTAGGAAGCGAACTTATACATCCACCAAAGGTTAAGCCAGTTGATACAACAGCTGCTGGTGATGCATTTAATGGTGCACTTGCTTTTGCATTAGCGAGAAATGATAATCTTTCAGATGCAGTAAGATTTGCAAACTTTACCGCAGCCCTCTCAGTAACGAGAATGGGGGCACAGCCATCGCTACCAACTTTTAATGAAGTTGTTGAGTTTATGGAATCTGGCAAAAAGTGCAGTTAGAATATTTAGAGGTGGAAATATGCATACCGAACCTTCCAATTTAGAAGAGATAAAAGCGGCGAGACTAGAAGGGCCTCGTAGAATAAAAATTAAATTATCGGATAAAGAGCTATATAATAAGATTTATGGTGCGTGGTTAGGTCGTTGTATTGGTTGCCTTTTAGGTAAACCTGTGGAAGGATGGGAAAAGGGGAAAATAGAGAGCTTCTTGAGATTCGCCGACGCATATCCACTTTCAAACTATTTTCCTTACCTTTCTCATCACAAAAATGAATACAAAAAATTTAACAAGGAAAATAGGACACTTTTAGGGAATATTAACAGTATGGTTCGCGATGACGATATTGACTATACAATTCTCGGATTGCATATATTGGAAGAAGTGGGACTAAACTTTACTACAAACGATGTTGGTTCTCAGTGGCTAGCCCATCTACCATTTCTTAGTGTTTACACCGCAGAAAGAATAGCTTATAAAAATTTAGTCAATGGTATTGAACCGCCTAAAACTGCTACTTATAAAAATCCTTATAAGGAGTGGATAGGTGCCCAAATTAGAGCTGACATATGGGGATATGTCTCCCCTGGGCTTCTAGAGGCAGCCGCAGGGTTTGCTTATAGGGATGCTTCTCTTTCCCATATAAAAAACGGGATTTATGGGGAAATGTGGGTGGCGGCAATGATCTCAGCTAGTTTTACCACTTCCCGGATAGATGATATTATCCAACTCGGTTTAACAGAGATACCAAGAGATTGCAAGTTAAGTAAGGCTATTCATCTGGTAGTGGAGGAGAGCAAAAAGAATTCTGACTGGGAAAAAACTTATGCTAAAATTAATAAAAAATATGGCTGGTACAATCCAGTGCATACAATAAACAATGCTACTATCATCGCTATGGGGCTTCTTCATAGTGGTGGTAATTTCGAAAGAGCAATCTGCATTACTGTTATGGGAGGCTGGGATACAGATTGTAATGGTGCTACAGTAGGTTCTATAATGGGGACCATTCTTGGGGCAGAAAAAATTCCTAAAAAGTGGTCTACCTGCCTTAATGACTTATTAGAAACCGATGTTGTTGGTATAGAGGAAAAAAGAATTTCTGCTTTTGCAGAGAGAACACATAAAATTGCCAAAAAGCATTGGCAAAAACAGAAAGGAGGATAAGATGGAACTAAAATTTTCTGCTGGTTTATGGGTTTTTGGCGGAGCAGTTGATCGATTTTGCCCAAAAGGGTATTCAGATCTCCTATCGGTAGAGGAGATAATAGAAAAAGCCGGAAGAGTGCATGGGCTTAAAGGAGTAGAATGCCATCAGACCGACTTTGATACAATAACTACCAAGAAATTTACCGAGCTCCTTAAAAACGCTGGTCTTACATGCTCTAATATTAATCTCAATGTTTGGGGGGCAAGCAAATGGAAATTAGGGGCATTTAGCAGTTTAAACAAAAATCTTCGTAAAGAGGCAATCTCCGAGGGTAAGCGTGCAGTAGATATTGCAAGAGAGATAGGTTGCCCAAGCATTGGGCTTTGGTTAGGTTCGGACGGGTTTGATTATCCATTCCAGGTAGATTATCGCTCACAGTGGGATAGTCTACTCTCAGCAATAAGAGAGGTTGCAGAATATGCTTCTCCAGATATAAAAGTGGGTATAGAGTATAAACTTAAGGAGCCGCGCACCCATATAGCTATAGGGACAGTAGGTAAGGCACTTGCAATAGTGCTTGAGCTCAACATGGATAATTTAGGTGTAACAATTGACTTTGGTCACTCATTAATGGCTAAGGAAAATCCAGGTGAATCTGTTGCAATACTTGCTAGACACAAGAAATTATTTAATATTCATTTTAATGACTGCTATCGTGAATGGGATGACGACATGATTCCTGGTGTAATTCATTTTTGGGAAACATTAGAATTTCTGTATTATTGTCGACTTATAGAATATGATGGCTGGTTTGCATTAGATATGTATCCGTATCGTGAAGACCCTGTTGAGTCAGCACAGATGGCAATAGATAATATTAAAGCAATGTGGAAAATATGCGATAAAATTGATGTTGAGAAGTTAGTTAATGCCCAAAAGAGTATGGATGCTATTAAGACACAAAAGATAATTCGGAGTGTAATCTTTTAATGGATAGAAGACCATATACAAACCAGGCACTTAGAGCACTTGCAATGCCTATGGGTGGTATTGGTGCAGGGCAGGTTTCCATCGCAGGAGATGGTGGACTTCGTCAATGGCAGATTGTTAATCTTCCAAATCATATAGCACATATCCCAATGAGCTTTTTCGCTGTATGGACAAAAAGTGGTGATTTCTCAGTTGCAAAATTACTCCAATCCGATGCCATGTATGATAACACAAAATTCTCACCTGCCCCACTTGTTACCGACCATATTATCCCAGAAGAATCAAAAAAGCTGCTTAAATTACTGCCGGGAATTAAAGAGATTGAATTTGTAGGTGAATATCCTATTGCCGAAGTGAGATATAAAGATGATGAACTTCCTATAGAAATAACTTTAAAGGCATTCTCACCATTTGTGCCTTTAGACTCAAAGGATTCTGCGCTGCCTGCTATTGTGTTTAATTTTATTGTTAAAAGTAATAAACATGTAAGTTTTTCGATTTTGGCAAGCTTACAGAATGCGGTTGGTTGGGATGGTAAATCTGAGATTTGCGGTGTTGAGTGTCCTCTCTACGGCGGAAATTTTAATAAAATCGTCAGGTTAAAAGGGTTCACAGGAATAAATATGCGAAATGGAGGAGAGGGAAGTATGACACTCGGTGCACTTGACAAAACTTCATTCTATCTCACACAATGGGATGACTTAAACACAGTTTGGGAATATTTCATCAAAGAAGGCACTTTACCCAATATAAATAGTTCTATACCGAGTGAGAAAGGTCGTACTTGGAATGGTGCAATTGCTGTGAAGAAAGAGATTGCACCATCTGAGCTAGCAAATGTTATCTTTATTATTTCTTGGTATTTCCCAAATAGGTATGTTAATTGGAGCCAAAAATACTTTGGTGTATCTGATGATAAGTTCTTTTTGGGCAATATGTATAGTAACTGGTTTAAAAGTTCTCTTGATGTAGGGACGTATGTAAAAAGAAAATATAAAAGACTTAATGAGTTAACAGAGCTCTTCAGGCAAGTTTTCTATGATAGCATACTTCCCTATGAAGTTTTAGATTGTATAAGTTCTAATATTTCCACAATACGAAGCCCTACAATTATGTGGACAAAAGATGGAAATATATTTGGGTTTGAGGGTTGCTGTGGTGCAAGTACTGAGAATAAACTTGGTGGTTGTTGTCCTCTGAACTGTACACATGTGTGGAATTATGAGCAGTCTCTTTCAAAACTATTTCCTGATTTAGAACGTACAATGCGTGATGTAGACCTAAATATAAATATGAGCGAGGATGGCGCTATACCGCATCGAACAGTATTGCCATTTCACTTACCGAGGTGGAGTAGTGATGCTCAAGACTCCGAGGTTTACGCAGCCGATGGTCATTGTGGCACTATACTTAAAACTTATAGAGAATGTAGGCAGGCTGGTGGTAAGGCTCTTTTGGATAAGGTATGGCTAAAGATTAAGCTTGCAATGGCATACGCTCAAAGAAGATGGGATTCGAATTGCGATGGTGTTTTTGATGGTCCACAGTGGAACACTTACGACTGCAACTTATATGGTAAAAACTCATTTGTCTCAGGTCTATATTTAGCAGCACTAAGGGCGACTGAGGAGATGGCAAAACTTCAGGGCGAATATTCTCTGGCAAATGAGTATAAAGAGAGGTTTGAATCAGGAAGAGATATAATAGATAAGGAACTGTGGAATGGCGAATACTATATTCAAAGATACGATGCTAATAAATATGTAAAAGATCAGTACGGAAATGGATGCCACTTGGATCAACTTTTAGGTCAGTGGTGGGCAAATCAACTCGACCTTGGCTATATACTTCCGAAAGAACATGTGAGAGAGGCGCTCAAATCAATCTACAGATACAATTTCAGAAAGAATTTTGTTGGCTTTAAGCAAAAACCGAGACAATTTGCCTGCGAGGATGAACCAGGTCTTATCATATGTAGCTGGCCAAGAGGTGGAAGACCTGAGACTCCAACCCTATATAGTGACGAAATATGGACTGGAATTGAGTATGCAGTTGCAACTCTAATGATTCAGGAGGGATTGGTTGATGAGGGGCTTTCTATTGTTTTTGCTGCCCGAAGCAGATATGATGGAAGAAGAAGAAACCCATGGAACGAAATAGAGTGTGGCGACCATTATGTTAGAGCAATGTCAAGTTGGGGTTTGCTTGAAGCTTTGAGCGGTTACTGTTATAATGTATTAGACGGACTTATCGGATTTGCACCAAAACTTAACCCGGAAAATTTCAGGTGTTTTTTTATCACAAAAGATGGATGGGGCACTTTTTCCCAAAACATAAATGAAAACGAGCAAATAGATACTATTAAAGTGGCCTATGGTAAAGTTGAGATTAAAACACTTCGGTTCTTTACAAAAAGAGAACCTAAAACTGTAATGGTTGAAGAGCCAAAAGGACGCATAAAAGCAAGGTTTGTCAAAAATGCTTTTTGGCTGTATATAAAACTTGAACACCTTGTCCATCTTGTAGAAGGAAAAGCAATTCAGGTTAAGTTTATCGTATAGGAATTTGAAAAATTCCTATACGACAAAAATAAAGAATGGACAACCACAAGAGCTTGCCCTGAACCCTGGCCTGGCGCCAGGCCAGGCTCGATTCAGGGGTTGTCCCTACGATTAAAAAATTATATAAAAAATGTAGGGACAGAGCCTGCCCTGAATTTATTTCAGGGGTTTATCCCTGTCCATCGGGGTTTTCAAGGGGATTTTCCCCTTGATTATGTTCAAAATTGTAGGGCAAGGCTTTAGGACGATACTGGCAGCGATGCCCATAAACCTATAACCAGAAACGGTGACTTTTAATACCCATGGAGTGCAACAGCTTGCTGTTGCAAGCAATCCGTAGATAAACCAGAGAAACCAAAAAAAGAGTATCGCGGTTAGGAACCGCTCCTACAACTTATGTGGAGACAGGAATTGAGGACAGAGGTGAACTTTTGCTTTTATCTTTCTATTTAAGTTAAAGTTATGGAATTTGAAAAATTCCAATCCACCACGCATCTTGGCGGATTAAATAATGAATTCTTCATTGTGAAAACAAAGGCAAAAAATATTCAGGTGAAAAACCGAACGAAATTGGGTATCGGCGTGTCGCTTAAAAATGTTAGACAACGGGGTTTTTAGGCGCATCTCCGTGAATATTTTGATGTAATATGAATTTTAACAATGTCACCCGGAACCTTGTCCTGATGTATATCAGGATTGATTCAGGAGCAAAGCGTCTGCGCAAGATTAAAAAAGTTCTTGACTTTTGCTAGATATTGAATATATTTAACATTGGTCTTTGGAAATTTCCGGTGAGGTGCCTATTCTTGGGTCTGAGGCTTCTGCCTTTCCTGAAACGAGTTCAGGACAGGTCTACCACACAAAACGGTTAAGAGCCTATTTGAGGCTGGAGACTTTTCAAGCACAAAGAAGGTGCTTAGATTGCGGTAGTTATAAAGGTGGCACCGACCTGGGACGGAAAAATCTCACCTTTGGTGCCGGGGTGAGAGAAATGTCCAAAAGGAGGATAAAATGATACAGAGACTTTCAATTCTAATCATAGGGCTTTGGGTCGGTGGTGTTCAAGCCCAGGTTACATTCACTGATGTAACCGATTCTGCTGGCATCACCGCCTCTGGCTACCTGGCTGGAACAGCATGGGGTGATTACAACAATGACGGTTTCCAAGACCTATACCTTGGGTCTTTTTGGGGTGACACCTCTGTGCTTTACATGAATAATGGAAATGGCACATTTACTGATGTAAGCATCGGTGCTGGTGTTGCTCCGATAAATGGATACACACCAGCATGGGCAGACTATGACAATGATGGTTATTTGGACCTCTTTGTTGGAATAGACGCTTGTACCACTAAGGCCCTCTATCGGAATAATGGAGATGGAACATTTACTGATATAGGTGATTCTGTTTCCTTCGTTGACCCAACACCACCAGCAAGGAGCGAAGGATTAGGGATTATGGATTATGATGCGGATGGTGACATCGATATCTTTATAGCGAATAACAATCAATGGACTGGGGAGCCAAACCTTCTCTTACGGAACGATAACGGCATATATGTTGATGTGACCGCACAAGCTGGTATTTATATAGGGAATGATATGAGCCGAAATGCTGTTTGTGCTGACTATGATAATGATGGGGATATAGACTTTTATGTATCAAATTATGGCTTGAGTCGCGATTGGCTCTATCGGAATAATGGAGACGGAACATTTACTGAGGTATCGGAATCTGCTGGGATCAACACACTTGACCATACGATTGGCGCAGCTTGGGGTGACTACAACAACGATGGCAATTTGGACTTTGCCTATGCTGCTCAGCATGTGCCGGTTCGGCTCTACCGGAATAATGGAGATGGAACATTTACTGAGTGCGCAGGTGCAGCTGGGCTACCTACTTATAGCCTGGAGGGACAGAATGTCGCCTGGGCAGACTATGACAATGATGGTTATCTTGATCTTTACATGGGGTTAGAAAATGAAGGGGGTATATACGATAAACTCTATCGCAACGATGGTGACGGAACATTCACTGAGGTGACATCGCAAGTAGGGTTGCCTGGTGCCTACACTTGGGGTGTCTCCTGGGCAGACTATGATAATGATGGCGATTTGGACTTACAGAGATTCGATCCTTCAGGCCATCCCAGACTATATCGGAACGACGGAGGAAATACTAACCATTGGTTAGAGTTGAATCTTGTCGGAGATGACTGTAATAGAGCTGCAATTGGGGCGCGGGCAAGGATAGTTTCTGGTGGTATGATTCAAATTAGAGAGGTTTCGGGTATGACGAGTGAGCAGTCACAAAATTCACTCACTTTGGAGTTTGGGTTAGGTTCTTATACCCAGGTAGATACACTTGAGGTGCGCTGGCCTTGCGGAAGAATTGACAGAGAGTTTAATATAGCTGCTGACCAGATAATTACAAGAGTTGAAGGCTGGTCTGTGGGTGTTGAAGAAGATAGAACTGTAAGCAAAAAAACGAAAAACTTTACTCTCAGTCAAGCCTATCCTAATCCATTCAGTAGATTAACAGTTCTCGGTTATCAGTTGCCGGTTGTCTGTGATGTCTATTTGAAGGTCTATAATGTAAATGGTCAGCTTGTGAAGACTTTAAGTAATGAGAATAAGAATCCTGGGGTCTATAAGGTAATCTGGGATGGTAAGGATGATTTGGGTAGGCAAGTGTCATCTGGAATCTACTTTATAAGGCTTGAGGCTGGAGACTTTTCAAGCACAAAGAAGGTGCTTAGATTGCGGTAGTTATAAAGGTGGCACCGACCTGGGACGGAAAAATCTCACCTTTGGTGCCGGGGTGAGAGAAATGTCCAAAAGGAGGA
>JBFLXN010000098.1:0-10301 GCA_040755715.1 Candidatus Edwardsiibacteriota bacterium | reverse complement strand
GGGTTGTTAAATCACAAGTTCCTAAGATCTGCATTTGCCCAGTTTGCACCGAAATCGGAAAAGCTAACAAACATATTGATATTTCAGCGTCTTCCTTTAAAATTTGCACCGAAATCGGTGAAGCCCCGATTTATATCAAAACCAACAATATTGGCGAGTATGTGCTGACCAATTTCTTTGACATCAAGTCCTTTTTGTTTCCCAACATTTTTTATTACCCGGTTAATCGCCTGGACTAAAAATGTTCCGGAGCCGCAGGCAGGGTCAAGAAAACGACAACCAATCTCTCCCATATATCCAGTTTTGTCAACTACATATCCAGCTAACCAGTCAGGTGTATAATATTCGCCCAAGTCGTGTCTCAATTCCTGTGGGACAATCACTTCGTAAAGATTTTGTAACAGGTCCTTTGTCCATTCGGGTTCTAAAATCGGTGTTACAGGTTCAAAATCGGAAAGTGCTCTGACAATATCACGGAAAATATTTGCAATTTGTGGGGTCCATCCATCAAGATACCAAGAGAAGAAATCTGCTTCCAAAAAATTTTCAATTCCCTGTTGAATAAAATCTGCTCCACTTTCCAAATGAACCAATTTATCTCTTAATTCATCATCACCTAAGGAAGATAGCCCTTTGACAAACGATTCCACGGTGCTTTTTCTTTGCGAAGAAATGAGTTCAATAGCAATTAGTTTCATCAAAAAAGCATAAAAAGTGTGAATTGAGAATAAGAGCTGTTGGAGACGAGAGCCTCCGGGCATTTGATATAATTTAGCCGTCCTTTCTGCTGATTTTTCTGCCTTTTCAAGTTCCTGGCCATAGACAATTCCAAAAATTCTGTTCCACTCATCAAAAAATGTTTTTATCCGGGACGGAACCTGCCTTCGCTGTGCTCTCATAATTTCAGAATACAGTTCAGATATTGCTTGTTGCGTTGTTGAACAGGTGGGGGAAAAGACTGTAGCGAGGTCTTTTGCTGTCAAAGGACGACGGCGAGACGCTCTCACATATATCAATAGACTGCTTATACTTGATTTATTAACAGAATATGGCCCTTGGATATGAAATCCTTGTCCAACCTGCACTTGCGGGAAAAGGGCTATTTGCGGCATTTCAATAGGAACCGGTGTCTGTAGAATTGTTGGAGCTTTTGTAAATCTAACAAACATTATATTTTCACCATCAAGAGCAGCACCAACCGCTTTTTCTAAAAAGTCCTCTTTTTGCTGTCCGAACTGTGCTGATTGTTCACTCAAATACCGCTGAAGCTGTTCTACAGCTTTTTTTATTTCTGTTTTCTGAGATAATTTGCCAGGAAACTTGTATTCTATTGTCAAATACCCATAAACTGCATCTGCTCTACCTCTGTAACTTGTGGATGTTTTCTCATATCCCACAATGTCAATGTCTACTCCAATTTTTTTAAATGCGTTCTGAAGTAGAGGTTCTACACGCATTTTGAGGTCTTCTTCTTTTTTTAATTGACTTTTAACTTGACGAGCGACCTCTCTAATATCATCGGCTAATTTTTCGGTATTTATCTGCCAGTATTTTTTATCCATTTTTACTTTCCGAGTTACTGCTCACTATAGACCTTTTTCTCCTCATTTCAACTCCACCACCGTCACGCCGCTCCCACCTTCATTCCACTCTCCGAGGCGGAATGATTTGACTCTCTCGTCTTTAGCTAAGGCCTCCTTGACTACTGCCCGCAAAATACCCTTCCCTTTACCATGAACAATCTTTATAAAGGAAATACCCTTCAATTGAGCATCGTCCAAATATTTATCCAAAATCTCTACAGATTCCTTCACCCTCTTCCCAATCAAATGTAATTCGGGTGAGAATGAACCTTCATTTTCATAATTGACTGAACTGGTTTCTAATTCATCTTCTTCTACTTTCTCCAAAGGTCTCTGAAAAATCTGGGGGCTGAATGCCCGTGGTCTTACTGATTGACGAGAGAGCTCTTCTGCTGATAAGTCCAAACGCAGTGAGCCGATTTGCACCTTCACTTTTCCTTGCGAGTTTGGGAGGGTAAGAAGTACTCCTTCGCGTTTGACTGACTCTAGCCAAAGTTTCTCTCCGATTTTTAAATCTTTGAGTGGCTTTTTGGGCACTTTTAGTTTTTCACTGTTTACCAATTTTCTTATCTCTTCACTCAAAACCCTTTCTATCTTTCTGACAGTTGGATGGCTTGGTGGTTGTTTTTTAATTTCTTCAATGGCTCTTTGGGAAACCCTCTTTGTCTCTTCTAAGATTTTCCTTCCTTCTTCTTTTGCCCTTTCCTTAATTCTCTTTTCTTCTTCCCTAATAGTTTCCATTCTCTTTTCATATTGAGAAATCAAGGTGGTTAATTCTTCTGATTTCTGATTTACTTCCCAGCGAGTCTTTTCCCCTTCTTGTATACTCTCCTCTAATTTAGCAATTAGTTCGTCTAAATGAATGGCTTCAGAGGAGACAAAGCCTTTCGCCTTTTCTAAAACATCTATAGGAATTCCCAGTCTCTGGGCAATTTCTAAGGCATAGCTTCCACCTGGCACACCCATCATCAAGCGATAGGTCGGATGTAGGGTTGTGCGGTCAAATTCCATGGCTGCATTCTGCATACCCGGTTTTGAATGAGCAAAAACCTTCAAGGTGCCGTAGTGAGTAGTAGCAATCACTCTGCATTGTCTCAAAGTCAATTCTTCTAAAATGGCCATGGCCAGAGCTTGTCCTTCTTCAGGGTCTGTGCCCACACCAATTTCATCAAGTAAAACTAAACTTTGAGAATTTGCTTCTTTTAAAACATCTTTGACATTCCGTAAATGGGAAGAGAAGGTAGAAAGCGATTCTTCAATTGACTGTTCATCGCCAATATCAGCAAAGATTTGAGGGAAGAGGGAAATCTCAGAATCTTCTCCTGCCGGGATGTGCATTCCGGTTTGGGTCATCAGGACAAGAATTCCTATGGTTTTCAAAGCTACGGTCTTCCCCCCAGTATTGGGCCCTGTAATCATAAGCGTAGTAAAATCTTGACCAATCTGAAGGTTAAGCGGAATAACCTTCTTGGCGGCTACTTTGCTATTTTGATAGTCCGCTCTCGGTTCCTTTTCTTGAATTAAGAAAGGATGTCTTCCGTTCTTTAGGGAAATATATCCTTGTGTATTCAATTGTGGTTCAACACACTTCCAATCAAGGCTCAGACGGGTCTTGGCAAGGATGAGGTCAAATTCAGCCAGGATGTTCAAATTCTGGCTGATTTCGGCGAGATTAAAGCGCACCAGTTGGCAAATTTCATTTAAGATTTTCTGAATTTCTCGTTTTTCTTCAAGTCCACACTGACGGAGAGAATTGTTCAACTCTACCGTGGTCAAGGGCTCAATAAAGACAGTGGCGCCCGATTGTGAAGTTTCATGAACTATCCCTTTTATTTTTGTCCGTTCTTCGGCTTTCACCGGAATGCAATAGCGTTCATCACGGAGGGTGATAATTGGTTCTTGAATAATCTTTTTGTTTTTGGGAGAATTAATGACGGCGGTTAATTTCTCTTGAATCTTCTCTCGGATTCGCTCCTTCTCTCTTCTTAATTGCGATAATTTTCTTGAGGCTTTATCTAAAATTTCGCCTGAGGAATCAACAGTTTGTTCAATCTTTTCTTCAATTTCCTTAAAAACAACCAAGGGATTGGTCAGTTTGTAGAGTAAGGGAAATTTTTCTGCTGTGGCGGACCTGTCCGCCATCAGTTTGGCGGAAAAAATTTTCTTAATTCGGCGGGCTGTGCCCAAGGTTTCGGCAATATCTAACAATTCCCGAGGTTCAAGGATAGTCCCTTCTATTTTTAATTTTTCTAAACTTGAGCGAATGTCCTTTAATCCAGTTAAAGAAAAATTTTCCCCAGCCGAAATAAATTTTTTCAGTTCGGTAACTTCTTTTAGTCTCTGAGAAACGGTCTCAAAGTCTGTTGAGGGTCTTGACTGGTGAGCCAGTTCTTTACCTAAGGGTGAACTGGTGCGTTCAGCCAGTATAGCTAAAATCTTATCAAATTCTAAGACTTGAAGGGTATGGTCGTTCACTGATTACAGGTCTTTTTCTTTTATCTGTAATGTTGAATAGGTATCTACCTTATAGAATGGTTCCAAGTCTCCTAATTTCTCAATTAGAAGTTCTCTGTCAAGATTCTTTCTACTCTGCTCTTTTAATTCCACAAAATAACTACCGATTTTGCCTGACTTGATTTCTTTTTGCACCATAATTGATTTTATCAATTCGGTGAGCCGTTTCTCTTCCTTCTCAACTTGCTTTTTTTGGTCCCGCACAAAGATGAGTTCACCAATCAATTTCACTAATTCTTCTTCTCTTATTTCTTTCAAACGATTTTCTAATTCTTTTTCCATACCTTCCCAGCAAATTTCGGAATAGTCACAATATTGACACTCCCAATCCGTAACTCTATAAGGGCGTGGCGGGAGTGTATTTTTTCCAAGATGTTCTTTGACCTCTGCCACCGTGTCAAAGAAGGTCTTGACCTGCGTTTCATCATATTCAATGAGGGACTCCCAGAAGCGGCTGGTGTCTTTGCATTTGTAAAGCAAAATACCCGACTGAGTGTTTAGGCGAAAGAGATTTTGGACATAATGTAGATATAACTGCAATTGAATGACATGAGAAGGTATTGGCCCCTGATGAGTCACTTCTTCAAAGGAGAAACGGTTGATTGATTTTATTTCCAGGACATAATATTTTCCGCCCAGTCGGATGACGGCGTCTAATTTACCTGACAGAGGAATTTTGGGGTCAGAGATGGGGGCTTCTTCCATTGTAAATTCAAGGCCAGCCCGACGCAGTTGATTACGGATGGTTTGATGATGAAGGTGACCGTCTTCAAAAACAAAAAAGGTTCGGTTATCAGGTTTTTTCCCTTCAGTGCCTCGCCAGAGATAGACCAAGGCTCTGAGACATTTCCCCGCATCTGAGGGCCAATGCTTTTCCTTAGGCCGACGGGGCTTAGCCATTTCTTGCTGAGCAAATTGATTTAAAAGTTCAGTAAGCATATTTTACTCCTCAGACAAGATAAGCCTCCCCCGATTTTCATCGGGGTCGGCAAGTAGCGAGTAGCAAGAAGAGAGTCTTGGGTTTGTTGGGTTTATTGAGTTCGTCCCGATGAAATCGGGACAAACTCAATAAACTGTGTAAACCCAACAAACTTGTTTCCTTCTGGCTACTTGCTACTCTCTACTCGCTACTATTTTATTCAAATTCCTAGACCTCAAAATAACCTCTATTGTTTGATTATTGTCCTTTAGTTGTGTCTTTCAGATTTTCTAAATTTTTTATCTTTTTGAGGTCTTCTAATTTACGGATAGGGATTTTTTCTTTCATCTCCCTGAACTGCTGATAATATTTTTGTAACCGAGGTAACAGGTTTTTTGTCCAGGTATAAACACTGGGAGCAATTTGGCGCAAGGGGCTTGTAATTTTGGAACCCTGAATTGGTTTGGCAATCTTTGGTGGAAGAGGAACAGCTAATAGTAGAAGGAGGAGAACAGAAAGAAACATTGTCCCTTTAATCAGACCGAAGACCACACCACCCAATCGGTCAAAAAAAGCCAGGGGAGAGGTTTTAACCAGATGTCTTAGGAGAAGTCCAAAGAGATTGACGAGGATAAAGGTAAGAAGGAAAACCAGCAAGAAACCACCGGCCAGGGCTAATTCAGGAGAAATTTTCATCCATTTGAGTAAAAGTCTGGCCGCTTGGTCCATCAGTTGTGCGGCGAAGAACAAAGCCAGAATTAAACCGGCTAAGGCAACAATTTCCCCGAGAAAGCCTTTGTGGAAACCCCAAAAGATAAACACTCCTAAGATTATCAAAATTAAGACATCAAACCAGTTCAATAGAATTCGCTCCGTTTTTATCCACCTCTTTGCACTCTTCTTTGGGCTTGCATCTTTTTTCTCTTTTTTCTTTCACTTGGTTTCTCAAACTGTTGATGTTTTTTGATGTCGGTCAAGATACCTTCTCTTTCCACATTCTTTTTAAAACGGCGCAAGGCACTTTCCAAAGATTCCTCTTCTTTAACTCTGATGCTTACCATAATCTAATTTAATCCCCCCTCTCTTTGAGTATTGTCAAATACTTTAAGACCTTATTTCTTTTGCTTAACTCGTTTTGTAACCCCTTGATTTTTTGGACTTTATCCAGCACCTAGGCCTAGGTGCTGGATTTATTTCTTAAGGATTTGATGATTTAAAAGACTTAAAGCCCTGAAAGACCAATTTCAAAATGCCTTCGTAGACTTATACTCTATATTATAACAAAAATTCCCTAAAAAGTCAATAGATTAAGCCCAGAAAATGCAGATTTTTTTCTAAAAAATTTGAAATAAGGGAAAAGATGGGGGACTATCTTATGAAACTCTTTGACCATTCAGGTAAATTAAGGGTGATGTTTTGGCGAAGCACTTCTTGCCACTTTTCATCTGTTAATCTATCTTCCATCGGCCACTTAAATTCGTAATAAGAAAAGACTGGCCCAACACCAATTACTGTAGTATTATCTGGTTGCAGGTAAGCCACTACCAACAGATTTACATAACCTGTCCCTTCTTCCAAAACTTTTTTTGTGTTCTGGTCAGTGTGAACGTCAGCAATCATAGTTGTCTTCATCCCTTTGTTCTCTACTCCCATTACCGCCCCTTCCAATTTCTCACCAAAATTGGCAATGAAATCATAATCTGCAGGTAAGAGTTCTTCATTTCTCAATTCTTTCAAAGAAATTTCTAATAGTGCCTTTAAAATTCTTTCTAAACTTAAAAGCCTATTCTTGGCTATTTCGTTTAACACCTGCATTTCCTCAAGCCCTTGAGTAGTCATCTGAGTCAAGGTTAACAATCGTGCATAAAATTCAGGGGCTGGCTCTACATAGCCCTGGGAAATTGGTTTTGGTTTAGGTGGTACCGCTGTAATAAGCAGTGGGGTATAACTTTGCTTGGCGTAAAGAATCGTATCGTGTCTTAAGGCTGACCAGGAACCCAGACAAGTAGCAAGAGTCTTGTCCTGCCAGGCTTTGTTAGTGATGAAGGTTTGATAGCCTTGACTATATGTAACCAGTATAGATTTAAGAGTATAAAGCCAGGACCAGTAAAGATTTCTATTCCATTCTTTCTTAGAGAATTTAGAAAATTCTTTTTGTAGCATTTCAAATTGGTGAGCATAATTTTCGTAATTATTGTCCCCCAGTTCCGAAAGAATTTCCATCGCCCTTACTGAACCTAAAACTGCCATTACATCTAAACCACGAGGGAATCCTCTGACTTCACCAAAGCCCGGTATGGATACGGTAGTAAAACATTCTTTTCCTAAGAGCCTACCTACATTTGGGGCAACCAATCTTGAGAACAAGTAACTATCAGGAACATATCTTTGTCCAATGAACCGCATTCCTTTGGTTTTGTCCAAGATACTATCCAATTGAGCCGGTGTGAGTTTAAATCCCTCCTTAACCAAGTCTATGCCACTTCCTCCTGTTCCACTGTAAATCGCTGGGGCACTTAATTTGGCCAACTCTAATTTCAAATTAAATAGTTTATTCTCATTAGTTAAGTTTGAAATCTCAAATGAGTAACCAAAAGTTTTGGTCACTGCTTCTCTGTAATGATGAAATGTCAAATCATCAGCCAAGCCTACATAATAGGCGGTGACTGAATAGACTCTATCCCAAATATCACCCAAGCCTCTTTCGTTGCTCTTGAGTTTCTCCAGAGCAATGGTGATTAGGATTGCCTGAATCGTCTGGATTTTAGCATCTGTTTTAGAAATGAGGCAAGGTGCAAATTGACCAAAGGGCTCGCCGCCCTTCAAAATAAAACTCATTCTTCCATACCACATCATTGCCCGGAAATATTTTTTCAAATTTTCACTTCGGGTATAATGTCCTCTCGGCACATATTGAGAGTAATCCTCCTCATATTTAAAGATGGGACTTTTAGCGAATCCCCGATGAGTCCCTATGCTGGCGAATTCCTGTTTAACCCAATCTTGAATATAAGTAGGAATATCTTCCTCAGGCGCTAATAACTTCAAGGCAACGCTGAAGAAGGCAACATTTCTTTTGGCGGCTTCTTTAAGTTCGCCGGTGTATTGGTGGTATTGTTCATCTGATTTTTTTAGCATCACTTGGGTGATTGAAATTAGGTCGTTAAAAAACTCCCGCTCTTCAATATCTCGCAGAGTCTCATCAAACTGAATATGATAGAGATGGAGCAAGGCGTCAGTGGTGATGAAGATGGGCAATCCTTTGTGTTTCAAATCTTTGAACGATTGGACAAAGTCATCTTGAGCATTAGATTTAACCACCACGAAACCATTTTGGCTCAAGAGTGATTGGGCTTCGGAACTCATTCCCAATAGATTTGAGACTTGAGTGAAATTTTCTGTTTTTGACAGGTCTAAAGGCAACTGGTAGGAAGGAATTTTCGCCTCTACTATTATCTGTGTTGGCTGATAGAATCTGATAAATTCCGGATTTTTTCTGGCTAAGCGACTTAAACTTACCATCTCACTAAAAGACCTCTGGTGACTGAAAAACAACCAGATTACCATCAGAAGAACTATGCTGAACTTTTTGGTGAACATCTTCAAAACCTCCTTTAATTCGCACTTCATTCCTGCAACTTATATCTTTTCTTAGCTCTTTCTTTACTCTCTTCATCCAGACAGTCCCAGCAGGTGATGTGGAGACCAAATGTGTGATTCACTCCAAATAATGCCCTTTCCACAAGCATCTTTCTCTTACATTTAGGGCATTCTGCAATGGTTCCTGTCACAGGGAATTCTATATTTTCCTTTTTATCTTCACCATCCATCTTCATCACTTGATTGATGGACTTTTGGTCCAGGCAAAAAATGAATAATCTCTTCTTTTATTTCCTCGTATCGGTCTGGAGTAAGGAGATAGAGTTTTATATCCTTTCTCTCCTTGACCTTCTGAATAAAATCGTCTCCTTTGAAGCTAATGGTTCCTAAGACCCGACCGGTGGAAAGGGAAGATAGGACCGCCTCTTTGAAACTTCTTGAGAATAGCTCCATCTTGCCTATCTCATCTATGACAATGATTGAACCTCTCTCTATTCCTTTTTTCAGTTCAGACATGGCTATTTTCTCAAAGCCCACAACATCCACTCCATATTTGCTCACTCTAAAAGGGCTTTTGAAATCAATATGGGCAAACATCGTCTCTTTATCATTCATCGTCCTTAAGAGAAAACCGACTCTCTTACCTTTTTCTCTTATCTCCTCCGTGTAGAATCCGCAAGTGTGGTCAAGTAACCCAATAAGTTCCTTTATCAGAGTAGTCTTTCCACACCGAGGTTTACCGGTAATAAGGATATTCATTGTCCGCTGACCTTCATCTTCCAAGTTTCTTCCCAATAACTCTCGCCTTTCTTACCATCTTCTTATTGCCTGCGGCATCACCGATTGAGGAGACTCCCCCGCCTATAATCCTTCCAACAATTTTTGCCTTTAGTCTATGTTGTAATATTGCGCTGAGAAATTCAATTACCGGCTTTCGGTGTTCAGCATAAGACCTGCTTGATTCTGCCCAGATAAATACGAAGGCACCAGTTTTCCTATTTTTAATTCGTGAATTGAAATCTTTGTCAAGGAGTGCGTAGAGTCTATCAATAAAAATTTTGGTCTGCGCTGTCTCCTGGCCAAAGTAAGTGGGTGTGCCAAGCACAATACCGTTTGCTTTATGAATTTTTCTATAAAGAGATTGCATATCATCTTTTTGGGCGCAGGTAGTATATGTTTTACAATGGTCACACCCCTGGCAGGGTGAGATTTTGAGTTCGTTCAGATATATTTTTTCTATCTTGACACCCGTTTCCTTAGAGGCTTTCAAAATCTCACTTACCAAGAAATCGGTATTCCCGCCAATTCTCGGGCTACCAATAAGTCCCAGTATATATTTTGGGTTCATAGTCATGAAGAGTTGATTAATGGTTGTTAAAATAACCTTGTCTGTCTTTGTTCTTCTTTCAATCTTTCTTCCGCAGTTTTACAATACTCTTCTGAAATATCTAAACCAATGTATTTCCTTTTTAGCTTGTAGGCTACTAAAGTTGTAGTTCCCACGCCATTGAATGGATCTAGTGGTCTGTAACATAAATTAACGCTATTAAGTTGGCCTGAAGATACAGACCACTGCGGGGGGTCTTAGGGGGTGAAGCCTCACCCCCTAAGGGGTTACAATTCCGAAAGTTGCCAGTGGCAAGTTTCGGAATGTCATAGGGGCGATAGCCCCTGTGAAAGTGCTG
>JBFLXN010000097.1:0-10339 GCA_040755715.1 Candidatus Edwardsiibacteriota bacterium | reverse complement strand
GAATTTATCGTTCTCGCAAAGGAAAAAGAAAATAAGAATAGAAAATGTCAAAGAGCAAAAACTTTGGCTTCCCTTATCAGGAACCAGTTATATTGAAGTCTTGATTCTTCACCAGTAACTATATATCAACCCCACCAACTGTTTTTTTATTTTTCCCCACGCTTTTAGCTTTCTCAATTCTTGATTTCACCAAATCCACCACCGCCCGATAAACCTCAAGTTACTCTTCATCTGTCAGTCCTAAAATTTCGCCCATGATGATTTTGTCAAGTTCCCTGCGTTCCGGTTTAACTTTATCAAGAGAAACTTCATCAGGTGAAGAAGCAATTTCCCTGAAAATAGATAAGGCAGAGGTTTTAGCGAGAGCCTTGAATTTATCTATAAGCTTTGTTTCTATTCTTTTTGAGATTTTATTAATAGCAATGATTGGTAGTTCCTCTACAACTGCAACATCTATATCTGCAATTGCTTGAGAACCTGTTAATTGCCTACAGGTAAATTCAATAAAAAGTCTTGATATTGTGGAATTCAATAATGCTGCCAAAGCCAGTTTATTTATTGATTTTTTAGGGGTGACCCCGTATAGTTTCTTATCTTCAAAAACGCCTTTATTCAAAAATACAGGCATTCTTTCTCCAACTTTAGAAGGAAAAATTAAAGGTGCGTATCTCCAGCCTTTTCCAAGACTGTACCACGGTTCAGGTTTACGGGAAGAGCAGGTGGGTCTTTCGTGGTAGCCCTGTTCTTCTCCCAATTTTATATATTTCAACAAATTTGTATCTTTTAATTCTTTTTCGGTTTTGTGGCATATAATCACTTTACTCGTCAAAGTATTTTTGTTCAATTTATATCCTTTAACCTCCTTAAGTGAAAAGATTATAGGTTGTAGATATTCTTCTTCAATTTTCCTTTGTTTTATTTCCTCTTCAGTAAGATAAAAGAACTCATTGGCACCAGTTGTAAACCCACGCCTAACCTCTGCCACCTCCTTCAGCGGCACAAGTTTCCCTTTACCCTTTTCCAAAATCTTGAAGAACTTGAAGAAAATTTCAGGTGCTCTCAGATATTTGCCCCACTTCGCTCCGATATATTTCTCCTCTTCTAGGTCAAATCCTTCATCCCATAGTTCTTTCTGGCTTTTCGGGAAGATTCTATATTCATCTGTTTCATAAAGGTTGTTGTGGGCAAGGATAGTCTTTTTGAGCTTGTCAATGGCATTTAATCTTTCAACCTGCTTCTCCCACATATCCTGGGCTGGCGGGATAAAGTGACGCAGGGATTTTTTGAGGCACACAAAGCGAACGAGGTTTTCGTCTCGTTCTTTTTGGGCGATTCGTGAATCGCCCCTACATTTTTGAAGAACCACGATGCAGGTATTGATGTCCGCCTCTTCAAACCAACGCTCCACTTTTGATTCAATGATGGCAACTATTTTGTAATTCTTCAGGAAAAACTCTTGAAGCCCTTTACCATAGTCTACATCAAGCCAAGAGTTGGAGACGATAAAGCCGAAGTATCCGCCATCTTTTAAGAACTTTGTGCCATGAACAAAGAAGTAGGCATGAATTCCTGCCCTTTTTCCGATTTCGGCCATCTTTTTGCTCGAGGAGTCTTTAAGTGCTCTCTCAATTAGTTTTTCCTTATCCACTCCAATCTCAGGAATCTCTTCCTGTCTTGTGTAAGGTGGATTGCCAACAACCGCATCAAACCATCTCGGAAAAGTAACCTCCCTCTCCAAAACCCCAAGTGTTTTTGCCCTCACTTTTCTCCATTTCTCTGGCAGTTCAAAACCCCCTTCAGGGTGTGACATAATGGCAAAGAAATCCTCCTGGATAATATTCGGATAGTTTTTATCTACCGCCAGGTCATTGATGGCTAAATTTATGGTGGAAAGAGTAGCTGGAAATTTAGCAATATCATTTCCCCAGAGGGTATCCAGAACCTTCTCGTGCTCCAGCCTTTGATTCATAAGCTTCTTGTGCTGATAGGCTCTCACCAGGAAAGTTCCTGCCCCACAGGAAGGGTCAAGTATTTTGTTATCTTCATGATACAAGCAAAACCTAAGGATTAAATCTACCACATCAGGACTCGTAAAATACTGACCCAGATTATGTCGTTCATCTTGAGGAATCAGTCGCTCAAAGATTCTGCCTATCACATCGTAACCAAGTTTAGAAAAGTCGTATCTTTTGAGGACATTGACAAGCTCTTTTATCTCTTTTACCACCTCTTTTGCTTCAGGAAACGCAATGACATCTATGAAGTCTGTGGTATAGATTGTTTCATAGTCAATTCTTAAGACTTCATCAAAATAGCTCTGGAGAAATTTCTGAAGTTGTGCACCTCTCAGCAAACCTTCGGGTATTTCAAGAGGAACAAGTTCATTTGGTCTTTTTGCCTGAAGTCCATAATAAAAGAGAATCTTGTTGACAAGAAGATAGGCGGTCTGCCTTGCGGCTTTATCAAAATCCTGAGGCTGCCAGGCAAAACTCCAGCCCTGGTCTACAAACCACTTTGTTAGTTTCAAAGCAAAAGATTTGTCTTTGTGGTATTGGTCATCAATAATCCTTCTATAATAAGTAGAGAGAACCCTTATCTTCTCCTGAAGTCTGAAAACTAAAAACTCATCTATTGCCTGTTTTGGCTCAGGCTCTCTGCCGGAATGAACGGCATAGAGTTTGGTAAGAAAATCTTCAAGCCCTTTCTTTATAGGTTCACTGTATCTTGTCTGTTCAATATCATCCAGATTTTCTATTGCTGAGAGAAAGTATTTTTCAATTATTTGTTCTTCTTCTAGTCTCTGAGCATTTACTTTTTCAGTATTGAACCAGATGAGCCTTTTGAAGTTGGTAGTGGCGAAATATTTTGCCTTTCTCTGATTGGCTTTTTCCCAGGCAGGTTTTTTTAACTCTTGATAGTTAAAGACATCGTAATACGAAGATTTTGCTTCAATAACACAGAGGATTTTCTGACTTCGGCGGGATTCGTATATAACCGTATCCGGCATCTTCCTATCATCACCAGTAGTCTCAATATCTGGCAAACCAAGCTCAAGGTCTTTTCTTTCAATAATCTCCCTCATCCAGTGCATTAAAATAGCGACAGCGGTCCTCTCCGTCTTATGTGCTCTCATATCAAAAGGGCTGGGGCCTTTGGTAGACCTACCTTTTATTCTACTCATGCTTGCTTAATCTCCCAAAACTTCCTTTCGCAATTCTCGGTCTTTCTTTAAGTCTTCAATAATGATATCAACACACCTTTTTGCGAATTCCAGAGCAGCGGCAATTCTGATGACTTTTACATCGCCAAGTCCTTTGATTTCTAAGAATTTCTCAAGAGGCTGATTGGCCATTCCCTTGAATGAACTGAACTTTGCGAGGATTTCTTCTGCTATTTTTTCCGCCGATTTTCCTTTGATTCCTGAACCAATAAAAATAGAAAGCAATTCTGCATCTGTAAGTTTATCAGCTCCAAGTTCCACGAGTTTACCACCAGGATGTGTCCATTTCTGGTTTTCTGAACTATCCCTGGTTTTTTGTCCAGAGCTTCTTTTCATAGAATCCTCTACTCTTTCTTCTGGCTTTTCTGTTTGCTTTTGGCCCTCTTCAACAATTCCTCTATCTCCGAAATAATATCTTCTAATCTACTCTTAGACCTCTCATCTAAAGGAAGCTGTAAAATCTCCTTGCATTCTCTAATACACTCGCCGAATTTCTTTTGATAAAAATAGGTTTGAGCCAGACGATATTTCACTACTACAAGATTATAATTATTCGGTAGATTTGACTGCTCAATGAGCCTCAAAAGTTGATGAAACATATCGTTAGCTTTTTCCCATTCCTTTCGGTGATAATAAATCTCAGCCGGTGCCCAATGGAAGGTCCGACTCTCGGAATATTCTCTCAGTAATTCCTGAGCCAATGAAAGCGCTTCTTCATATCTCTTCTCTTCAATAAAAATCCAGACCAGACCATTCTTCGCTAGAGTCTTTGAATACTTTCCTTTCTCCATTGCCAGACGAATTTCGGCAATCCCCTGTTCTCTGGTATCTCCAATAAAGGGAAGCCAACTGATGAACTTCGTCGCCTTGGTGCGAAAATAGTGATAAGTGCCAAGACCCAAGTAGGCATCGTAAAGATTAGGGTCACATTTTAGGGCTTTCTTCAATTTAGAAATTGCTTTTAAGCCGTGATGAAGCGCAGAAAAATATTTCTGATTTTTCCCCTCGTAAGCTGCCTTGTAGCCATAGGAAGCGCCGAGGTAGAAATAAACCCAGGCATCGTCTGGATTCTTTGTTAAAGACCTTTCCGTTTTAGCTATAGTGGTGTCAAGCAGTTTATAGAATTCTCTTTCGTAATTGTTGCTCTCAAAGTCAAGCATTTTTATCTGAAGCACCGTGGCTTGGAGGAAATATCCCACTGGAGATTCCGCATCGCTCTGGATAATCTTGGCAAAGACTCCCATCGCCTCATTATAATTCTCTTGCAGAGTAAGCTCAATTCCTCTGTAGATGAGCGAATCAATCTCTTCTTCGTTGGCCAACAGATTTACGCTCAACAAAGGGAAAACAAAACAAACAAGGCATACAATCCTGTCAAATTGTCTAGTAAGCATTTCGCACCACTTTCTTGCCTCTTCTTTTCCGCCGGAGGCAGATGAGCCTCTGGCTAACATCCTTCCCCACTTGCGTAGGTGGACCTCCCTTTTTTCCCCTTCAAACCACAGATTTGAGTATATCCCAAAAGAGCCACACGCGTCAAGGAAAAATTTAACGAATGAACACGAATTTTCACAAATCTATTTTAAATTCAAGAATTTAATTCGAGTCCATTCGTGTTAATTCGTGATTCTATATAATTTCCTATGCCATCAAGAAAAATTTCATCTCAATGTTCTCTTGACATTCCCCCCAAAATGCATTTTTCTATTGACAACAGAACAAATTTTATGGTAAAATAAAACAAGTTTCAAAGAGAGGAGGAATTTTCAAAAATGAAGAATTGTAGTAACTCTCTCTCTTAGTTCCATTGGATTCAACGCTACCGTAAGGAAGGATTTCCGCCGCAAATCCCGACAAAGTCGGGCCAGACAGGTCGGCGGTTCAAGAAGTGGTAGCGTTTATTTTTTCAGGTCTTCGTGGTACCTTTATCCCCCGAGGATAAGAGAACCTCTTCAGTTCGCCCCACCCTGGCCGTTGGGCTGGCAAGCGGAGCGCACGGGCAGGCTGGCGGGGCAGTAGAAATAGCCAGGGTTTGTAACTTGAAACCTAAATTGAAAAAACTTTTTGAAAAGGAGAAGCAAAAATGAAAAGAGGTTCTCTAACACTACTTGTAGCATTGAGTGCGACAATGCTACTGCTAATCGGTTGCGGGAAAAAACAGCCAACGAGTGTCAATAAAGAAGAAGCCCTTCCTCAGAACGGCGCCACTACGAGGCTTTCCCCTTCAAATCCCTCGGAACAGACTGTGTGTCTTTTCGGTCCAAGAATCTACTTTAGAACTACTGGTACTCCTAATGTTTATACCGCTACCTTTTGGGGATGGACTGGAGCTTCTTGTACCTTTAGGGTTCAAAATGGCGATTCTTTAGGCGAAAATAGAGTCTCTGCAGCAAGCATTTTCCTTAATGACCACGAAATCGTCAAGGAAAATGAATTCAACCAACAAGTTGCTGTGGTCGAGAAACAGGTACAATTGCCAGTAGATCAGAATGAAATCAGAGTTAGGCTGCGTGGTGCCCCAAAGAGTTTCATTATTGTTTCAGTAGCGAGTGAGTGGTGGTCCCCTGGAACACCTTTCCCAGTCAGCTCGGAGGCAGCTAATACTGACCTTAAAACTTTGGCTTCAAATCTTGGAAGAGTTGTTGCTTACCATGCGTCTCCCGCAGCCATAGCTCCCACCCTCAGAGACTTGTTCGCTAGTTCTTCCACGCCGGGCGTAGTCAATCTTTCATCGTTTCTAAGCGTGGTTAAGCCTTTGCCAATTCCTGATCCGGTAGTGCAAGTGAAGATTCTGGAAACCGAAAGTATTATTGCTAAGTATCCAGAGTATGCACTTCGGCTTTTTCTTCCGCATGGGTGTGTTCCGTTAGATGAAACCCCACCCATAGTAACATACGCTCTTGCTGGTGATGACGCTCAGATTCCGATAATATACGGCTATGATGCCAGCGGTAACCAAATCCCACTCACTTCTTCTTCTCCACCATCTTTTCCTGTAATAGTAATATGCATGACCCAAATTGATTATGTGCCTAATGGAGACGGAGGAGGTGGAGGGGGTGGTGGAGGAGGAGGCGGTGGTCCCCCTGCTTATTATGTCATTTATGTACAAAAATTTATCTTGTACAATGACTGTGAACCGTGGTGGAAAAGTACCCCAGAGATTTATACTAGAGTTGTAAATCCCCAGACCGATACTGATTTCCCCGGAGTAGATGATGAACAGGTAGAATATGACTTTGCGTGGCCAGGGCAACAAATATATTCCGAATCTATTTTCACAGCTTACTATTATTTATGTAGTATTAAAATTAGGGAGAGAGACAGCGGCTGGTTTGGAGATAGTGATGACCAGATAGAAGATATTCCTTTCCCTCCTCTACCCTATTCCGGATGGAAAGGCACTACTGGTGGTGCTCAAATCTATGTTTTTGTTCCGTGGTTTTAGAATCAGAAGCTGGATTATCAGTGGAGTGGCTTACAATTGCGGGATAAGCCACTCCAAAATAAAAAAGGAGAGAAGAAATGTTGCGATACTATAATTTCTTCGTGGTGGTGGCGATTCTTTTCTTCGCTTTTAATAAATCTTACGCTAACTCCCCTCTTTTAGGAGTCCACGCCGGCGAGAGATTTCCTCCCAGCAAATGCAGCCTGTTTGGAATTAGACTGGAACTTCCTCTCGGAGAAAAAGGACTAATCGGCATAATCTATGACTGCCATGATGTGTCCAGCGACTTTGTGGAACATCTCATTACAGCAAGAGCAGCCTATCGGTGGAAGACTTATAATCTCACTACGAGAATCGGCGCTGATGCAGGCACCTTAATTTCTGATTATAGTGAACATTATTACTATTGGAACAACAACCACCGTCTGCCAAAAGATAAGGGCTTTTTCACCGTAAGACCAGTTCTCGGTTTTGAATACTATCTACCTCAGACAAATATTTACCTCACCTTAGAAGCCCGATATACTCATTCTTTTAAATATACACAGCCGACTGACAATTTCTCCGCGGTGGGGGCTCTATCTCTTGAACTCTTGAAACAGACGGAGGAAAGAAAAAAAATCTCGGTGGGGTATCGGGTAGTTGGCGTTCATTTTGGACCGGTCTATTTCCCTAATAAAGGAGAACCCTCTCCCCAAAGCGGAGTGAGATACGAGTATCAACTTTCCACAAGAAAACTCTTGGGCTTTTTTCTGGACTACCACTTCTACAGTCCTCTGAAAGAAAACCTGTATGTGGTGGATATAGTAGATGAGGGACAGATTACAGAGACACTTGTTGGCATGAAGATAGGTTACATAATTTTCAAGGCGTACAATTTCGCAACGACACTTGGTTTGGGAAGCGGATGTCTATTCTCAAAAATGGCTACTAAAAAATATCCCCACCTCTTCTTAGCCCTTAAACCCGTGGCTAATATAGAATATCAGATTCCTAAAACGCCAATTCATCTTGGTGTGGAAGCAGGTTTTAACCACTACCTTCCCTACTGGAATGAGAAAGGGTGGAAATATTACAACAACTATTTCTCCTTAGTCGGTATCTTAGCCTTTGACCTTTTGAAGTAGTGCCCCTGCCAGCACTGCAAAACTTTTTGCAACAAGATTGCCCTTTGAAAATAATTTCTTAATTTCAGAGGGCAATTTTTATTGGCTCTTTTGTAATGCTCTATTTTTTATTGCTTCTACAGCCAATTTTTGTTATACTATTATTGATGAGAATTTCCCGGCGAGAATTTCTACAGCAAGTCTTAGGTATCGGAGTTCTGGTTAGCAGTAAGAGCTTATTCAGTGATGTTTCCCAGAAGTTTCTTATCCCCCAGGAGAGAATAGACCTTCTCGTGGCCAGAGGCGACTCTCCGGAGCAGACTTTAAGGTCCGCCATTTCATCCTTTGGAGGAATAGAAAAATTTGTGAAAAAGGATAGCCGGGTAGTAATCAAACCCAATGCCGCTTGGGCGAGAAGACCAGAACAGGCCGCTACTACAAACCCGGAACTCCTAGCGGCAATGGTCAGAATCTGCCTCAATGCCGGTGCCAGAAGCGTAGAAATCTGGGACCACACCTGTGACAATCCAGAAATCGCCTTCCAAAGAAACGGCCTAAAAGAAGCGGCTGAAAAAGCCGGAGCAAAAGTTTTTCCCGGAAACAAGAAAAGAGATTATCAAAAGATAGAGATTCCTAAAGGTAAACTAATGAAATCATCCCTGGTTCTAAACAGTGTCTTAGACGCTGATGTCTTTATCAATATGCCCATTGCTAAAACTCACGCCAGCACGGAACTGACCCTTTCCTTAAAGAATCTCATGGGTATAAACTGGTCAATGAATAGTTTTCATATCTTAGGATTGTCTCAATCTATTGCTGACTTTTCTACGGCCATCAAGCCAAATCTGATTATTTTGGACGCTACCAGAATTCTTCTGACAAATGGACCGCAAGGCCCGGGTAAGGTTAAAGAATTAAAGACAATCGTAGTAGGAACTAATCCCGTTTCTGTTGATTCTTATGCGGCAACATTCTTTGGCAAAAGAGGAGAAGAAATTGAGCATATTCGTTTAGCCTCCGAGTTAGGTGTAGGCGAAATAGATTTAACAAAATTGGCCATTAAGGAGATAACTGTGTGAACCCTATTAGAGAATTCAGATAACTCTTCCGATATTTCTGTTCTCTGAAGAACCATCTGTCTGAGTAGGTATTATTAAACATTTTACATTATTAAACATTTTACTTGAAAAAAATAAATAATTTGTAGTATATTTTAAAGCATAGTGCTTTGTGACTTAAATAAGGGTATGATTACGGCGATTAAAATACCGATTACAGTGATAAGAACATCGCTGTCATTGGCCTTTACCATCGCTGACATCTTTTAGCTAATCGTTGTAATCAGTGCCATCTTTATTTAACCGTATCGAAATTTCAATCCGCCTAAGGTGGACCACGGAAACACGGAATTCAAGAAACACAGAATAAAATCTAGTTTTTCATTGCCTTTCCGTGCTTCCGTGGTTAAATATCTTGTTTACAAGGCAGTATAGGAATTTGAATAATGTCTTGATTACACAGATAAACTTCTCGTTGCTAAGAGGTTTGTCATCGCCGTAATTCATAAATAGGAGAAAAAAATGGATTATACAGAATTTTATCATCTTTCGGAGATACCTTTTTCTAATGCCCCTGACAATCGTTTCTATTATGACAGTCCTCAGCACTCAAAGGCGATTTTGAAACTGACCCATGCCGCCGAAATGATGAAGGGATTAGCTGTCATCCTGGGTGATATTGGCACGGGCAAGACTACGGTCTGTAGAAGGATGTTAGAAATTTTACCTGACGACCAGTATGAAACCGCTCTTCTGGTGATTGTCCATTCAGATATTGCTGAGGGCTGGTTGATTCACAAGATTGCTACTCATCTCGGTGTAGAAAGACCCGCCGAAAGCAGAGCTGCCTTGGTGGGTCAGCTCTATGAACGATTGATGAAAATCTATAACGAGGAACGCAAAGCCGTAGTCATTATTGATGAAGCCAATATGCTGAAGAAAAAAGAAATTATGGAAGAACTGCGGGGGCTCCTGAATATGGAAATGTCTGGCTCTATGCTGATTACCTTTCTTCTCTTTGGCTTACCCGATTTAGAACAATGTTTGGCTCTGGATCCTCCCTTAAGAGAGCGCATCGCTGTGAGACATAGACTTGAACCACTAACCAGTGAATCAAGCAAAGCATATATTAAACACCGGCTTACTGTGGTTGGATGTAATAAGGACCTTTTTACTGAATCCGCTTATGAATTTATCCATTTCTACTCTGATGGGAAACCAAGATTGATTAACACTATTTGTGATAATGCTCTTCTTGAAGGCTGTATGCTGAAGAAATCCATCATTGATGAAGCGATGATTGAAGAGGTAATCGGTGATTTGGGGTTAAAGTCTGAAGAAACTACGGAAACTAGTAAGAGACAGCCAGTTTTCTAAAGTTATATGAAACGGCATAAATTTTGGTAAAATATTTGTTGACATTTTAATAGAAAAATGTTATAATACTTCCAGAATAAACTTATATTCTGGAGGTAAATATGCTTATAAAATGGCAACGCAGAGTAAA
>JBFLXN010000096.1:0-10434 GCA_040755715.1 Candidatus Edwardsiibacteriota bacterium | reverse complement strand
TTTTTTGATGTAAGGTTTTTGTTTATAACGAGTTAAATTATATCAAAAGCTGGAGGAAAAGTCAAGAAAAATAATCAGATAACCTGCAAAATATCAGCAGGTTATGAATTTTACAGAAGTCTTTTAATCTCAAAAAGAAAGGAGGTGGTGAAAAAAATTACAGGGTCAAAAGAACTAAAAAGGTCAACTATAACCGATAACAGCGATGAGAAAATACGATAACAGCGATAGAGATCCGATATCGCCGTCATCGTCAAAATAATCGCTGTAATCATATTAACATGAGGAGGAGAAGATGAAAAGAACAATCATAATCGCCGTCGCTCTTTTGATGAGCGCCAGTCTCGCTTGTCCACTATTAGCGCAAGAGACTGGTGAGGCGGGAAAGATGCTGGGTGGATTATTGGATGCCGGAGTCGGTGCTTCAATTATTGACGGTGAACTCTACTACAGAATCAAAATGAAGCCCGAAATTTCCTTTGGAAAACTTGGGGTGGGAATTGAGTTAGATTTACTACTTGATGGCAAGACCGGCAAAGTGCGGAAAGTAGAATGGAATGAAAAGAGGGATTATGCCAAAATCATTCGTTTCATTCGCTATGGTGCCAAGCATGAGCGTATCTACGCCAGAATCGGAGCATTAGATGCGGCAACTCTGGGACACGGGTTCATTATGTATCGCTACTCAAATCAAATTGACGACAATAATCGTAAAATAGGACTGCAATTTGATTTGAACTTCAAAGGTTATGGATTTGAGACAGTCACCAGTAACCTCGGTCGTAAGGAAATCCTGGGATTCAGGAGTTATGTTCGTCCCTTGATTCTGGCAAAGAAGGAAATCCCGTTTTTGAAGAGGTTAGCTTTTGGCTTTTCGTCGGTAGCAGACTTTGACCCAGACTGTAAAAAGGACACCAAATATGATCAAATAACTGTTACCGGACTGGATGCAGAACTTCCACTTATTAATTGGACATATTTCTATAGTGCCCTTTATGCTGACTGGGCGCATATTAAGGGATTTGGTTCTGGCGCAGCCGCAGGATTAGGAGTGGAGCTGAAGGGTATAATGAATTTGTTTGAATTCTCTGGTAGATTGGAAACGAGGAACCTGGGTAGTGAATTCTTGCCCTCTTATTTCAATGCCTTTTATGAAAGAGAGCGCTATGACCCGTTTAATCCTTCGCGTCCATTTAAATCTATGCTTCTCTCTGAAAGAAAAGAAAAGAAAAGCGGGTATTTTGCCGAAATAGTAGGAACAGTTCTGAACACAATCAAAGTCTGTGGGAACTATCAGCGATATAACAAAGGTCTCGGTGGTCTTCTGCACCTTGAAGCCGAACCACCTCCCAATATCATCAGGAAAGCTTCAGTCAAAGCCTATTATGACCAAACGGATATCCACCATGCGAAAGAAATCTTTAAACCGAAAAAATTGGAAAATACTCTGGTAACAGTGGAGGCTGGTTACGAGGTTACCAAATACCTCTTTCTTATCGTCACCTATCAACGCACCTATGTCTGGACAGATAAAGACGAAAAAGGAAACGACCTAACTCCTCTAGGATATCAATATAGAAGTGTGGAGAAGATTTCACCACGCTTGGAATGTAGATTTAGGTTCTAAATGAAGCTTGTGTAACATCACCGCAGAGGCGTGGAGAAATTCATTTCAAAACTATCAATGCAAAACTATCATTTTAAAATGTTAATTGCTAATTTTGCAATTTACAATGAGATCATTTTTCTGAGCTCTCTGCGTCTCTGCGGTAAAAATAAGATTCACTTTCTCCATGAAGAAAACACTTTTTTCTTTATTTCGTCAATGGGGCAAAGACTTTGTAAATTTTCTCTTTCCAGCGGAATGCAGTGTCTGCCATAACTTTCTTAAGGAAGGAGAAAAAATCATCTGCGAAAAATGTTGGAACTTGGTGAGAAAAGTTGAAGCGCCCTGGTGTTCAATCTGCGGGAGACCGTTGAAGAAAGAAGAAGAAAGAGAGATCTGTCTTCTCTGTGAGGAACTGCCGCCTCTTTTTACCCAAGCCAGAGCAGGCGGTATTTTTGAAGGCACTCTGGCTGAGGCCGTGCATCTTTTGAAATATAAAAGAAGAATTTCTTTAGCCAAACGGTTAGCGGAGATGATGGCTAAGTCAATCAGCGCATCTCCGCTATACCGTGCCGCTGACTTTCTTGTTTCTGTGCCACTACATCCAAGCCGAATTCGGGAGAGAGGTTATAATCAAAGTGACCTGCTAACAGAACAGTTGTCCAGCTTACTGGGAATTGGTTGGTCAAAGAAAATACTATATAGAAAAAAGGCAACTGCTTCCCAGACAAAACTAAAGGTAGAAGAGAGAAGAGAAAATGTCAAGGGTGCATTTGCGGTTTACCCCGTTAGAAATTCTCTGCGATGCCTGTCATCGTGGCAAATTTCTAACGGGGTAAAGGATAAAGAATCTTTGGTAGGTAAGAAGGTAATTTTAGTTGATGATGTAATGACTACCGGGGCGACTATAAATGCCTGTGCTGAAGTCTTAAGAGAAAGCGGAGCAAAAGAGGTTCTGGCCCTAACAGCGGCAGTTGCTTGCACTAATTAACCTCACCCCTTTCCTCTGGTGGGACAGGCATCCTGCCTGTCCGCACCCCGACTTTCTCGGGGTGCCACCTGGGAGAAAGAGAGAGGTCAGAGTGGATGACTCCCAAAATTCAAGCCTCATTAGAAATTATCCGTCCGGTTAATGCCTTTCTTGCCGTTGTAAGCGTAGTAATAGGGAGTATTATAGCCGGAGGCAAAGGGACTGAACCGGAAGTTCTCCGCAGCGCAATTTCTGTGTTTTTTATTTGCGGGGGGGGGAACATCCTTAATGATTACTTTGACTTTGAGATTGATAAAATCAACCGCCCGAACCGCCCACTTCCTTCGGGAAGACTTAAAAAAAACTCTGCCCTTGCTCTCGGCATATTATTTTTTATCCTTGGCCTGCTTTTGTCTTGGTGGATTAATTATGGGGCAGTGGGAATAGCGGTGGTGGCGGTAGTCCTGCTTGTTATTTATAGTGCTGTCTTAAAAAGAATAGGGCTACCTGGAAATATAATCGTAGCTCTGGCGGCTTCTTTACCTTTTATTTACGGAGGAGTGGCGATTAGAAGAATAGTCCCGGTGATTATCCCGACTGTCTTTGCCTTCATCTATCACTTTGGCAGAGAAATTATCAAAGACGCTGAAGACATTGAGGGCGACCTGATGGCGAAAGCACGCACATTACCAATTCGCTGGGGAATAAAAAAATCGGTAATCTTTGTTTTGGGTATTTTCTGTCTATTAATTATTTTAACTCCAATACCTTTTTTTCTGAAAATTTATAACTGGCGATACTTTGCCATTGTTCTCTTAGGAGTGGATTTATTTTTAGTCTTTATTTTCTATTGGCTGTTTAAGGATATTTCTAAAGAACGGTTGAAAAGGGTGGGGGGGTTGCTGAAAATAGATATGTTTATGGGAATACTGGCACTTTATTTGGGCAGGAGCTAGGAAAAAATCAAAGATTAAGGAATGCTCCAATTTTGCATTTTGCAATTTGATTTTTAAATTTAGCCTATGTCTCTACTTTCGGTCATTATCTTAGGGCTGGTGCAGGGATTGACAGAATTTCTTCCTATCTCCAGTTCCGGACATTTGGTCCTGATGGAACACCTCTTGAAAGTGAAAATGAGTGGAGTAACTTTTGAGGTCTTCCTTCATTTTGGGACTCTAATAGCAGTTATTGTTGCCTTTCAAAAGGAATTGAGAAAGATGGTGCAGGGAATCTTTAGAGGTTCACTAACAGAGCCGTCCGTTCGCTTATTTTTTCTTTTATTATTTGCCACTATTCCGGCAGCAGTAGTAGGATTTTTCCTAAAATCTTCTATAGAAAAGACTTTTCAAAGTATGACTTTTGTGGCCTCAGCCCTTCTCTTTACGGGTGTGATTTTATTCTTGACCCGTTTTGTGCGAAGAGACCCCCCACTTATCCTAAAACGAAGCACAGGCATCGCAGAGGATAAGTGCGGGGTAAATGTTGTTCAGGCTTCAATCATAGGTCTTGCTCAGGCATTAGCTATCTTACCCGGCGTCTCCAGGTCCGGTATGACCATAAGCGCTGGACTCTTCTCTGGCATCAAAGGAAAAGATGCAGCGGAATTCTCTTTTCTCTTATCCATTCCGGCAATTTTAGGTGCCACTATACTTGAGTTAAAAGAAATTCTTTCCTCAATAAGAACTATACCAATAATTTCTTATACCTTAGGAGTAATCATTGCGGCAATTTCAGGATACTTGGCCATTAAACTTGTATTGAATTTTATTAAGAAAGGTAAGTTTGAATGGTTCGCCTACTATTGCTGGACAATAGGAATTTTAGGATTAGTCCTATGAAGATGAAGTAGTTGCCTGATTTATCAGGCATCCCAACGATAATGCTCAATGAATTGAGCAACTACAAAAGGTTTTTCTTATGAACAAATTGTTTGCGGTAATTTTTTGCCTCATTTTTTTGCTCCTCGCCAGTTTGAGTTTTTTGGGTGTTTTTTATCAGAGTGAGCCAACTCTTTCTCTGAAATTGATTAGTGCAAGTATATTGGCTATTGGCTACGCCGTCCCCTTGATTCTTCTTTTGAAAGAAGAAAGTATTAGACCCTGGAAGCCCTGGCCTTTTCTCTTTCTTATTCTGATTAACCATTTAACCGTTCAACTCACTGGCGGGACTATTTCCATTCTGTTCTTCGGATATTACCTACTTTTACTTCTGGTAGGATTAAGGGGCACTCCACCGATAGCCATCATTTTGTGGTTTCTCTTTGTTCTCCTGGAAGGAGGCTCGGTAATTTTTAAAGGAAGAATTGGTCTTGAAATTTATAGAATTTTAGGCAATGCTTTTTTGTTTTGGATTGCAGGGTGGTTACTTTTGAGAGAGCAACGAGGGAAAAGAAATCTTAAGAGAAGTCTTTCTCTATTGGAACGCAAAGCCAGTGCCCCACACATTACACCAACTGATGTGGATAGAGAAGCAGTTTTACATTCACTTTTTCGTTCAGATGATGATTTTAAAAGAGATGCCAAATTATTGAATGAGGAAATTTCTTCCTTAGCCGAAATGATTCAGAAGGTTTTTAACTGTCAGAGTGTAGTTGTCTTTTTGCGTGAGGGGATTGAAGATGACTTACTTCTTCAGGGGGCAGTCTCTGAAACCAAAACAGTTAATTTGGAATCAAGAATCAAAGTGGGACAAGGGGTGATTGGTTGGGCGGCCAAGGAAGGGCGAGATTTACAAACAGGCGACTTCAAACAGGGTTGGAAAACCTTAGGATATTATCGGGATGAAGTAATAGTGCATTCACTAACAGCTGTGCCAATTATTCTGGAGGCAGAAATAAAAGGGGTTTTAGCCATTGATAGTGAAAAGGAAAATGCCTTTGAGTGGAAGGACAGAGAACTTTTAAAAGGTTTTGCTGAACTTTTAGCTTGGTTACTTCACTATCATGCTAAAAAAGTAACTTTAGGATTCACCGCCACGCAATTTGCCGCTATCAATGACCTCTTACGAAAACTTACTTCTAAATTAGAAGTAAGAGAAATAATTGATTTGGTGGTAGACCTAACTAAAAAAATTGCTGATGGCGACCACTTGCTCTTCTTTTCTGTTGATGAAGATAAAAAGATTGTTCTGGTTGAACGAGCAGAAGGGAGAGTGGATTTTCCTCAGCCAAGGCAAGAATTTTCCTTGACCTCGGGAACACTTTTGGGACTAGGAGTTGAACAAAGGAACACCATTTATATCTCGGACCTTTACTCTAGAGAAATTGTCCAACCCAGATTTTCCTCAGACGAAAGAGGCAATCATGGTTTTTCTTCTTTCCTTTGCCTTCCTCTTTTAGTAGAAGAGAAATGTTTAGCGGTTTTAGTCTTGGAGGATAGGCGCAAGGCTCTGTTTACTCCTGAAGCGAGAGAAGTCTTGGGAATCCTAGCTAATCAGGCTGCTTTAGCGATGAAGAGTGCTAGAATGTATGAAGAAAAAGTGGCGCTGGCGATTAAAGATGGTCTCACTGGACTTTTTAATCATCGCCATTTTCAGGAGTTGTTGACCCAGGAAATAGAAACAGCGAAAAAGAACCAAACCACGCTCTCTCTTGCCTTATTGGATATTGACCATTTTAAAAAATTAAATGACACTTATGGACATCCAGCGGGCGATAGCGTCTTAAAAGAAATGGCCGAAATACTTCTGAAACAGGCGGAAAGACAGGGTTGGATTTGCCGTTACGGTGGTGAAGAATTTGCACTTATTTTGCCCGGAGGCATTTCGGCAAAAGAAACTTACGAAAATATTAGAACTGAAATTCAAGGGCATAGATTCTCAAACATTGGGCAACCGGTAACAGTCAGTTTAGGTGTGGCTAAATATCCCGAGGATGCCACTTTTAAATCCCTGCTCATTGAAAAGGCTGACCAGGCTCTCTATAAAGCCAAAGAAGAGGGCAGAAATAGAGTGGTTTATTTTTCCTTAATGGCCTAGGAAATTATACCACGGAAACACAGGGGAACGGAAACACAGAATCTCATTTTTGTGTAATGTAATGGTTCGGCTTTGCTCACCATAATCGTCATGTTCTTCATTACACATCAAACATTTCACCTTACACAATTAGTTCTGGTAAATTCTGTGCACGACTTTGTTAAAATTTTGTCTAAAATTGGCACAATTTATCCTGAACGGAGTGAAGGAAAATCAACACTGACAAGCGTTTAAGCCTTCTGGGCTTGTTCTTCTCTTGTCCCCCGACAAGTCGGGGGAAGAAAGACAGCCCAAGCCCCGATAAATCGGGGCTTCAGGGCCTCCTCAAAAGCACAAAAGAAAAGTGCCTCATAGGCTTATATTATTGTGCCAGAAGGCTTCCAGGCAGATTTTGAGCCAAAATTTAACAAAGCACTGATTCTGTGCTTCCCTGCCGGACGGTAGGCGGGCGTGGTAAGGTTTTTTCCTTGATAGCATAGGAAAGTATAAACCACTGAGGACACTGAAATCACTGAAGAGTTTTTTAATCCAAAGATAAATAAGATCTTATTTTTCTGTGTATTCAGTGGTGAACTTGAAGGATTTTCCTTGATCGTATAGGAAATTATACCACGGAAACACGGAAGGGCGGAGACACGGAAGAGATTTTAATAATTTTTTAAATTCTGTGCTTCCTAAATTTCGTGCTTCGTGGTAGTCTTTTTTCCTTGACAGTCTGAGCAGAATTTAGGTATAATATTCCCGAGCACAGGGAGGGTTATCTTGCAGTATCGGAATTTCAATCCGACCTGTCCGTTGTTTCCCTGGCCGTTGTAGCGACTTCAGAGAAGAACGGGCAGGCAAGATGCAGAGCCCTCGGTCGTAGCCCTACGGGCGAGACCAACGGTCAGGAACGAAGTGAGGGTTATCTTGGTTGATAAAAAACTCAAGCGGCTGGGTATTCTTACCGGGGGGGGCGATTGCCCTGGTCTGAACGCCGTAATTAGAGCGGTAGTCAAGACATCTATCCTGCAGTATAGCTTGGAAGTGGTAGGAGTTGAAGACGGCTATGCTGGACTGATTGAAAATCGCTTTCGCCCATTGAATCTCAACGATGTCGGAGGTATCATCTCACAAGGAGGAACCATCCTCGGAACCTCCAATCGGGACAACCCTTTTCATTACGCAGAAACTGAAGGCGAAAAGACCATCTTTAAGGATGTTTCGGAAAAGGTTCTGAAGAATTTACAGAATCATGGTCTGGAAGCAATCATTACCGTCGGGGGAGACGGAACATTAACCGTGGCTAAGCAATTATCGGAAAAAGGTGTTTCTGTTATTGGTGTGCCAAAGACGATTGACAATGATATTTCTGCCACTGATGTTTCGTTTGGCTTTGATTCTGCTTTAACCACCGCTACCGAAGCCATTGATAAACTAAACTCCACTGCTATTTCCCACCACCGAGTAATTGTGATGGAAACAATGGGACGCTACGCCGGGTGGATTGCCTTAGAGGCAGGAATGGCTGGCGGGGCCGAGGTCATTCTTATCCCAGAGATTCCTTACAAAATAGAAATCATTTGTGATAAAATTAAAGAGAGAAGTTATCGGGGTAAGAGATTCAGTATCGTAGTAATCGCCGAGGGAGCCAAACCTGCTGGCGGAGAAATGACGGTTCAAAGAATAGTTGCAGAAAGCACTGACCAGATCAGATTGGGTGGAGTGGGACATAAATTAGCCCAAGAAATTGAGACACGAACTCAATTAGAGACGAGAGTTACTGTTTTGGGACATCTGCAACGGGGAGGAAGTCCCACGCCATTTGACCGAATTTTAGGCACACGCTTTGGGGTGTCTGCCGTGCATTTAGCAGTGCAGGGCAATTTTGGTCAGATGGTGGCTCTGAGAGGGATAAAAATTATCCCAGTCCCTCTGTCCGAAGCGGTCAGCACCCTTAGAAGAGTTTCGCCGGAATGTGAATTGATTAAAGCGTCTAAGTCCGTAGGAATTTGTTTCGGAGATGAATGAAATAAAACCACACGACAATCACTATGCAAATTATTTTTATGGGCACTCCTGAATTTGCCGTCCCAAGTTTGAAAAGATTGACAGAAGACGGACATGAAATCTCAGCCGTGGTTACTCAACCTGACCGACCAAAAGGGAGAGGAAGAGGAATTGAGCTATCGGCGGTAAAAAAATTTGCGATGAATAAAAATTTTTCTCTTTTACAACCAGAGAAATCTCGTGATGAATCGTTTGTTGAAAGTTTGAGAAGTCTTTCTCCTGAACTAATTATCGTAGTCGCCTATGGTCACATTTTGCCAAAAGAAATTCTGGAAATTCCGACCAAAGGATGTGTCAACCTCCATGCCTCTCTTCTACCAAAATTTAGAGGAGCCGCTCCGATAAATTGGGCGATTATCAGAGGTGAAAAAGAAACCGGCGTTACCACTATCTTTATGAATGAAAAAATGGATGCCGGAGAAATTATTTTACAAGAAAAGACACCAATTTTAGAGGAGGAGACAGCCGGCGAATTAGAAAATAGACTGTCATTCTTAGGCGCCAACCTTCTGAGCGAAACTCTACATCTTATTGAAAAAGGAAAGGTGTCGCCCATCTCTCAAAATGACATTGAAGCTACTTTTGCCCCAAAGATAAAAAAAGAGAATGGATTGATTGATTGGCAAAAGCCAGCTGGGGAACTAGTAAATTTTATTCGGGGACTAAATCCAGAACCCTCTGCTTATACTTTTTTCCGCGGGAAATTTATAAAAATTCTTAAATCTATGGCGATTGAACAGAAAGGAGAAAAAAAACAGCCAGGAGAAATTGTAGGATTAACTAAAGAAAGAATGGAAGTGCAAGGTCAGGATGGCTTTCTCTTGCCTCTATTGCTTCAGCCAGAAAGCCGACGAATAATAAACATCACTGAATTCATTTCCGGATACCATCCGAAAGTAGGAGAAATTTTGGGGGATGAAAGGTAAGGGTCTATTTTTGAGTCTGGCCGTCTTGAGTCTAGCACTCCTCTTCTTTTTAATTTTTATTTTATGGTGGTTGATTTCTCCTAGGCTTCTGGAATTAGGAAGGACGATATATATAACAGCCCTCGCTTCAGCCGGTGGTTTCTTATTGATAGTAACAGTCGGGTTGTTACTTATTATACTTTCCAGTTTAACTGAAAGAGACTTCCTCTTTCCTCACGGAAAGAAACAGGTAACGGTGCCTGTTCTGTCTCCTTTAGCTATCGGTCTGGGGCAGATTTTGGGAATTTCAAAAGATAATTTGCGCGAGTCATTTGTTCAGGTGAATAATTCTCTGTTAAAAGCCATGAAGAATCGGCTTGACGGTTCGCGGCTTTTAATTCTTCTACCACATTGCTTGCAAAATTTTGATTGCTCTTACAAGCTCAGTGCTACTATCAAGAATTGTCATGGCTGTCAGAAATGCTCTATTTCGGATTTGATTAAATTAGGTGAGCGATATTCCGCCGAAATTTCTGTAGCCACTGGAGGAACTTTAGCCCGACGAGTGGTGGTGGAAACAAAGCCAACGGCGATTGTAGCCGTAGCCTGTGAAAGAGATTTAGTCAGTGGAATTCAGGAAGTGTATCCCCTTCCAGTATTTGGCATTTTGAACAAGAGACCACAAGGGCCTTGTAGAAACACTATCGTAGAGTTAAGAGAGGTTGAAGAAGCCATCCAGTTTTTAGCAAATAATAGTAGAAAAGATAAATAGAGTAGTGTCAAAAATGGCCTAGAAACTTACAGCCTAGTGCTGTGTGACATAAATTCCGTAACTTTTTTCGGGAGTCACACAGCACTTTCACATCCCGATTCTATCGGGATATGACATTCCGAAACTTGCCACTGGCAACTTTCGGAATTGTAACCCC
>JBFLXN010000095.1:0-10569 GCA_040755715.1 Candidatus Edwardsiibacteriota bacterium | reverse complement strand
GGGTTACAATTCCGAAAGTTGCCAGTGGCAAGTTTCGGAATGTCATATCCCGATAGAATCGGGATGTGAAAGTGCTGTGTGACTCCCGAAAAAAGTTACGGAATTTATGTCACACAGCACTAGACGGCAAGGTAAGTAACTTCGTTGCAATTCAATCCCAGAATTCCCAGGAAATCCCAAAGGCATACGACCTCCTGGGCATAGGATAACTGTCGCGGGTCTGATATGCTGCATTAAACAGATTCTCTACTTTCCAATACAGCCGGGCATCCCTAATTTTTAAAGATAATGTCTGATTGCTGACTATATAGCGAGGTAAGGTCTTGCCAGTCCCCCAAATGCTGGGGTAAGAGACTACTTGCATATCCGTATATTGCGTCTGGAATTTCCAACCTAACTGAAGTCCTTTGGTAATCTGATAATCATTTATAGCCAGTGAAAAGTTCGCCACATTTAGTGGCCGATATGGTAAGAGTCGACCATTAGCACTATCCTCCTTTACCTTACAATAAGTATAGTTCCCACTTACTGTCAGACAGGCGAGGATTTTGTAGTCCATCATCAATTCTACACCTTGAGCCTTTGCCTTGTCTATGTTCATAACCTTCCAAGAAAAGTCCGGTTGCTCCTGCCAATTAATCATATTTTTAGTTTTCCGCTGGAACAGCGAGAGTGAAGATTTAAGCGAGGGATTTTCCATTTTCCATCCGCCTTCAATTTGAATACTAGTTTCGGGCCTCAAATCAGGGTTCCCATACATCATCCAAAGGTCGTCTTTCCAGTAGAGGTCATTGATGGTGGGAGCCCGAAAAGCTTTTCCACAGGAAGCGTAAACTGACAAAGTTGGCCTTGCCTCATAGCTAGCCGAGATAGAAGGTGATATCTGATCTCGGTAAATAGAATGATGACCGTAGTGAGCTCCAACCACTACCAGTAACTTTTCAATTGGCTGATATTGTTGATTGAGGAAACCCGCAACCTGGTGCAGGTTGTGATTATTGGTAACATCACTTTCGCCTTTAATCGGCTGATAGCTACCGCCGAAAACAGTCTTACCAGAGGGAAGCAACGGAAGTGAAATCTGACATTCGCCTGCAGACTGGCGGGTGAAATGGCGTGTAGTAGTGTTAAATAGAGCATCGTAAAAACGAGTTTCAATGAGACTTTGAGATGCTGTTATCCAGTAAACATCTTCTTTGTATGAGAGCTTGAACTGGACATCTTGCTGGCGGTCTTTTTGTCGGTCAGCAGGAGTCTGGTATGCAGTACTACCAGGCACTCCATTTTCGGATTTATACTCCTGATATCTAATCCTGACCTGCCAGTCGCTAATTGGTTCTATTAGCAATTTTAAAGAGTAATTACTGCCGTCATAATCAGAATTGACCCTCTGACCGTCGGTCTTGTTCCAACTTCCCAAAATTGAGAAGTGGGCATATTTAGTGAGGTTTTTTTCTAGCTCACCTTGAACAAACTGGTTTCCGTAATTACCTTTTTCAAATGTCACTTTGGAATAGGCTTTTTCAGTTGGGGGGTTATCTGTGATGATGTTGACGACACCAGCCACAGCATTGGCTCCATATAAATGGGAAGCGGGTCCTCGAACTACCTCTATCTTCTGAAAGTTGCTGGATAGTTTGTTCAAATCAAAACTACCATTTTGCGCTGAATTTAAGGGGATGCCGTCCAGCAGGTAAAGCACACTTTCCATAGAGGCGCCTCTGAGGAGAAGCGAAGTTTCGCTTCCGAGTCCACCATACCGGCCTAAACTGACACCCTGAGTTTGTGATAAAGCGGTAGCAACATTTTGAGCAGGAATTAATTCTTCAGGGGCCAATACGGACACACTGGCTGGAGCGACTTTTTCTACTATTGGTGTTCTGGTAGCCGTGACCACGACTTCAGGCAAGACATACTTTGGCTTTGGTAGGATTTGAGAAAGAGTATCTTGTTTTTGCTTTAGGGTATCAGGCTTGTCCGCCGTGTTTGTGGTGGGCGTTTGTTGAGCAAAACCAGTAGTTATGAAAAAGAGACATCCCGCTACTAAGATGAGAGAGATTTTGGGGTTCTGCATTTGCTTTTCCTCCTTTTTAGTTTACGCAGATTACGCTGATTTTGAAAGGAGATTACGCTGATTCACATTCTGCGGAATCTAAAAAATATTCTGCGGTTTCTGCGGATTTATTGGGTTTGTTGAGTTTATTAAGTTTTTCTCACCTCCTCCTTTTTGTGATTTTTTTTCTTAAAACAAAAAACCCCCTTTACCTTCAGCAGTTGGGGTTATAGATGCAATTTTTTCTCTTTGTCTTCCCCTCCTGGCGAAGGTACTTCCCAAAATAGACAATAGACCGGGCTTAACCACAGATTAGCACAGATTAAGAGACAGATTAGCGCAGATATCTGTGCTAATCTGCGATTTTTATCTGTGGTCATCTGTGATATCACCGTTGCGCGGCAGCACCCCGAATTCTTCCGCCTTCGCTGTTGCTACGGCGGACAGGCACGGAGATTTCCTTTGCCTATCCGGTTTTATTATTTAATTTTAGTAAAATTTCATATTTCCTGTCAATAGACATTTTTAGACACTTTTTGACATTGTGTTTATGATGCGACTTATCTGACGAATGCTTAAATCAAACTTGGATGATAAAAATTTTAAGGATGCACCTCGCTTTCGTAGTTGAAAAATTTTTTTGTTTCGCTGATTTAAAAATTTGAAATAAACAGAGGTTAGCTTTACCATTTGTGATACTCTGTGTTTATTATCTCTTTGGTACCACTTAGTTCTTTCTGAGAAATCTCTTCTAACCACAGATTTTGACAGATTGAGGGAATCATAATTCGTTGAAATTTGGGCAATACAAAATCAGTATAATCCGTCTAATCCCTCGGTCGTAGACCCTTAGGCGTAGCCCACACGGGCGAGACCGTGGTTTCATAGACTTCTTCAGGAAGAACTGATTATTCCATTAATTAGTTTAACGACCAGATATTTATCCCAGAGCTCTATGATATTCAATGCACCATAGTCCTGCTCAATCCTGAAAATATTCTCCAGTGGCATTCCGAGAAAGTGACAGAGGATGATCCTATTCACTCCGCCATGAGAGACTACAGCAATATTTTCTCCATGATGATTATTTAGTATCCTATCTAGTCCCTCCATCACCCTTTCTTTTATGGCTAAGGTACTCTCCCCGCCAATAGGACTATATTTCAAAGGATTATTAGTCCATGACTCAAACTCTGTGGGATATTTTTCTTTTATTTCTGTAAATGCCATACCTTCCCATATTCCAAAGTTTCGCTCTCTAATCTCAGTAATAATAACAGGGATAAGCCCGTGTGGTTCAGCAATAATTTCAGCACTTCTCACTGCTCTGCTCAAATCGGAACAGTAGACAGCACTTAGTTTTGATGGTCCGATTCTGTTAGATAGTTCAATATTGTTTAATTTTGAATAATGTTGAACTATGTATCTTGCGACCAATTTCATCTGTTTCATACCGTTTTCTGAAAGCGGCACATCAATTGTTCCCTTGTAGCTAGGTGCGTCTGCACCTTCTGTTTCACCATGTCTGATTAGATAAAGTGTTGTAACCATATTGAGGTCATCATTAAAAATAGTATTTCTGAGATTTCGCTTATTGCCCCGAGACTGTCTCCGGTCAGTCCGCCAAACTTTCTGGTGCAGAATTTTACTGAGATAAAACTAAATATATATAACATAGCAAACAAGATAAGAAATAATATTAACTCTCCCAATCGGTCAATTACGGCAATCAATAAACAAAAAATAATCGTTAATAAAGATGAGAATATAACCAAGTTTAGCCTGATGTTATTGAGAAATATTCTACCCAGCCCCTCCTGTCTTGCAGATATTCCGTGATACATCGCAGGAATCATTACCCACTTGGAAAACACTGGCATTAAAAACAGTAGAAAGTAGAGAGTAGACAGTGGACAGTGATGAAAGATGCTATTTAACAGTAAAAGCTTTAGCAGAATAGTCATCACTATAGAAATAACACCAATGGCGCCTGTGGCGCCATCCTTCATCACGGAGAGTCTTTTGTTTCTATCAATTGTTTTGTCTCCACTTGATTTTACAGCCAAGGCATCAAATGTATCGGCAAGTCCATCTAAGTGAAAGCCTCCGTTGCTGATTATTAATATCAAAATCACTAGTCCGCTTGTGATTTCTAAAGGAAATAACTTTATTAACAATGAAGCGGTTAGAACGGCTAACAGACCTTGAAATGCACCTACCATAGGGAAAAAGGCGGCTGATTGAGATATCTTTTTTTCAGAAATATCACCTTTAACCTTTAAAGGTATAATTGTAAGAAATTGAAAGGCAAGAACCAATTGTCTCATATTAAATTCCAATGATCAAATTCCAAAATGTCTGGTTATTGTAATTTGGTTATTGGTTATTCTTTTTCGATACCCCCGCCTCACTAAAGGTTGCCATCTCTTTATAAATCTTAAGTCCTGCCTCTATTAAAGACATTGCCAGTGCCGCGCCCGTGCCTTCACCGAGCCTTAAATCTAGGTCAAGAATGGACCTCAACCCAATCTTTTCAAGCATCGCCTTATGTCCAATCTCAACAGAGTTGTGTCCTGCAAAGGTATAGTCTTTTGTCTTCGGTTCAAGGCAATAGGCTATTAACGCTCCGGCAGTGGATATAAAGCCGTCAATGACAACAGGAACTTTGTTTGCGGCTGCGCCGATAATTAGTCCAGCAATACCTCCAATTTCAGTGCCGCCGACCTTTGAAAGAACATCAATCGGGTCTTTTGGGTCAGGTTTATTGATAGAGATTGCATCTTCAATTACCTCAATCTTGTTTCTTAATGCATCATCTCCTATGCCTGTACCTCTACTTGTTACCTCTGATACAGGTCTACCTGTTAGAACGCTGGCTATTGCAGATGACGGAGTTGTATTTGCGATACCCATATCACCTGTAGCAAAGATTTTATAATCTTTTTTTGTATATTCATTGGCAAGCTCTATCCCAACCTCTATGCATTTTATAGCCTCATCTCTTGTTAAAGCAGGTCCTTTTCTGATATTCCTTGTACCTCTGACAACCTTTTTTGAGATAAATAATCCCCCCTTGCTTTCCTTTAAATCTTCCTCAGCTTCCCTTTTCCAAAAGGATTGGGTGAAATCAAAATTAACTCCTATGTCAACGACAATCACCTCTGCCCCTGCATGTTTTGCCAGCACATTGATTCCAGCACCTCCATTGAGGAAATTGAATACCATCTGCCTCGTGACCTCTTTTGGATATGCAGAAACCCCTTCTTCTGCGACTCCATGGTCACCTACAAAAGTGAAGATAATTTTCTTATCAAGGCCAGGTATGCTGTTTTCTGTGATTGCGACAAGCCTTCTGGCAAACTCCTCAAGTCTTCCAAGACTTCCCTGTGGCTTTGTGAGATTATCAAGCCGTCTTTGAGCCAATTCGTAGAATTTTTCATTAACCGAAACAATAGTTTTTAAAATCTCTTCGAGTTTCATAATTCCTCTTTTTGAGTGTTTGAACAGCTTCTACTTTATTCTTAATGGTATTCCTGCTGTAACAAAATATACCTCATCCGCTATCTCTGCTATCTTCTGATTTAAAAATCCGGCCGTGTCCCTGAATTTTCTTGCGAATTCATTTTCTGGCACTATTCCCATGCCTACCTCGTTTGAGACGATGAACAGGATACGGAACCCAGAAATAAGAGTACAAGATGAATCATCTCTAAACATTTTTAGTTTATCCAAAAATCTCTGGATGTCTGTTTCCATAGTCTGCGCTCTCTGCTCTTTATTCTGTGTTCTGCACATCAAATTAGAAAGCCAGAGCGTGAGACAGTCAATAACTATTGCCCTATATTTACCTTCTATTTTCTTAATAACTTCGGCAATCTCCAATGGCTCTTCATAGGTATCCCACCCAGGGCCGCGAGCTATTTTGTGTCTTTCTATTCTCTGTTTCATCTCTTCATCAAGTGCTTCTGCCGTGGCGATATATGCCTTTCTACCGTTAATCTTCAATGCCTCAGCCATGGCAAATGAACTCTTTCCACTTCTTGCACCACCAAGCACAAAAATTATCTTTCCATCCATAAAATATGTCTCACTTACGCTCCTGACCGCCCCGACCGTTAGCTCTGCTTCCCTGCTCAACGGGCAGGTTTAGCAGTGATAGTTCGCAGACTCTTATAGAAATCTTCTGGAATACGCCGGGCCGTGATGATAATTGGCTTTAATTGATAAATAGGAATTTTAGTAGTGTCTATCTCAGCGCTAACCTGTAGAAGAAACAACAAAAGGAACGATGCCATTTTCTATCTCTCCTATTCGCGTTTTTTTTAGATTATAGAACGACTTTTAGGTGCTACCCAGAGGTGGGGCGTTCCACTGAGTGGATTTTTTTGAATTACCGCAGAAACTCCGTAGACTTCATAAATCAAATCAGATCGGATGATTTCTTCAGGCGAACCAACTGCTTTGATTTGTCCTCCGTCTAAAAGAATTAATCGTTGACAATATTCACTGGCTAAATTTAAATCATGTGAAACAAAAATAACAGTCAGATTTTTTTGCTGATTTAGTCTCTTTAGAAGTTCCAGAATCTCTAATTGATGGTCAATGTCAAGATGGGAAGTTGGTTCGTCTAAAAGCAAAATTTTGGGATTTTGTGCCAATGCTCGGGCAATTACTACCTTCTGCCGTTCGCCTCCGGAAATCTCATTGATTGAATGGTCAGCCAGTTTCAGAGCACCGGTCAATCTCAGAGCCTCCAGGGCTATTTCATGATCTTCTCTTCTTTCACTCTGTAATCCTTTAAGATAAGGTGACCTACCAAAGAGAACAATTTCATAACAAGTAAAATTAAAAGCAAAGTGACTTTCCTGTGGCACGACTGCGATTCTTTGGGCAATTTCTTTTGATTTGAGAGAAAGAAGATTATTTTGGCCAATGAAAATTTCGCCGTTTTGCGGTTTTAGAATCCCACAAAGGCATTTAAGTAAAGTAGATTTGCCAGAACCGTTCGGTCCAATCAATCCGCAAAACTCACCATCTTGAACGGAAAAAGTCAGATTCTCTAGAACAGGTTCTTGATGGTAAGCAAAATTGAGATTTTTTACAGTAATCATCTTAAAATTCCCGTAAGTTTCAACAAATTTCTATCAATTTCTATAAGTTTCTCTTAGTATCTATTAGTGTTCATTCGTGGTTTCAACCCTACTACTTTTTCCGTAATCTCAAAAGATAGATGAAAAATGGCACACCGAAAAGAGCGGTAATAACACCAACCGGGATTTCAAAAGGACAGATGGTTCTTGCCATAGTGTCAGCAATGATTAACAAACTTGAGCCCATCAAAAAGGAAGTCGGAATTAGGTATCGATAATCAGGACCAACTAATATCCTCGCCAGATGAGGTATCACCAGTCCGATAAAACCGATAGCACCGCTTAAAGAAACCATTGCTCCAATACTCAGTGAAGTGACAAAGAAGATTCTTCGTTTTACCATTTCAATTTCTACCCCTAATTCTTGGGCTTCCTCTTCGCCTAAGGAAAAAAGATTCAAATCACGCGAATGCGAGAAGATAATAATATTAGTAAAGAACGCAATTGCCGCCACAACCACAAAAAGAGGAATTGTTCTTTCATAAAAAATAATACCGAGGTTTCCCATCAGAAGGTAAATGATTTCCACTAGTTCCCGTCTGGCTAAGGCCATTATTAACATAATCAGGGCAGCGAAGAATGAACCGATAATCACTCCAGAAAGCAAAAGGGTATCTGACGGTATTTTGGTGCCGACTTTTGCCAGGTGATAGACAACGAAAATTGTAAAAACTCCACCAGTAAAAGCCATCAAAGGGACAAAAAGGGAACCCAAAAGACCCACTTTAAGACCACTAATGAGGGCGAAAGAAGCTCCACAAGCCGCTCCGGAAGAAATACCCAGGATGTAAGGGTCAGCCAGAGGATTGCGCAGGATGCCTTGCAATGCCCCTCCTGAAATGGCTAAAGTGCTGCCAACTAAGATAGCCAGAAGAAGCCGGGGAAATCTCAATTGCCAGACAATGGAAAAAGAAAACGAAGCCGGTCCAATTAGAAGAGAAGCGATAGCAACAATTAGCAGTAGGCAGAAAAGAAATACGAAGATGGGTGTTATAGATTTCCCTTTTTTATGCATCAAGATATGGAACCACAGAGGACACAGATTTTCACAGATTTTAATATTTTTTAATCCATTTAATCCCTCGGGCGTCCCGATGAAATCGGGACGGGCGAGTCCGTGAAATCCGTGGTTGCTTATTCAAATTCCGAAGTGGCAAGATTTCATGAGAGAAATATCTGTGTTGATTTGTGTCTTTTTATCTGTGATCATCTGTGTAAATAGAAACACCTGAAGAGTTCTTCTGCGCCTTGGACTACTCTCGGTCCCGGTCGCATCAAAAGGTCTAAGTCAAGGTTGAAATAAACCCTGCCAGTTTTTATTGCAGATATCTTACTCCAGCCAATTCGTTCTGCGATTTCTCTTTTGTCACTTACAGGATGTGCCATAATGATTACTTGAGGATTAGCCTCAATCACTCGCTCGGAATTGATAACTGCGTATGATTGACTCAAATCAGTGGCGATATTCATTCCGCCAGCGCGGTGAATAAGTTCACCAATGAACGAATTTTCTCCAGCCGTCATCAGGGGATTGTCACTTAATTCAAAAAAGACTCTTGGCCGAGGACTTGTTAAATTTTCTGCTCTTACCAAACTATCAAGTTGAGCAAATCCTTGTTTCATTTCCTGAACTAAACTATCGGCAATTGTTCTCTTCCCTAAAATTGTTCCTAATAATTCTATAGAATGATAGATTTTTTCTACCGATTCTGCTTGAATCACAAAATTATTTAATTTCAGTCCTTCAAGTTTTGTTAAAAGCTGGCTCTGTCCTTGAGAAGTCAAAAGGATTAAATCGGGTTTCAGAACCGCAATTCTTTCAAGGTTGGGATTAGCAAAATCGCCAACCTTAAATTTTGTTTTTGCCTCAGGTGGGTAGTTGCAGTGAGAAGTCACACCGACTAATCTATCTCCAACGTTAAGAGCGGAGATTATTTCCGTAATGCTTGGGGCTAATGAAATTATGCGTTGCGGGACTTTGGCAAAATAGACTTCTCTTCCCAGGTCATCAACAAGAAAAAAACTGGGTTCCCTTTGCTTCTCCTGAGTGCAGGAGAGAAGGACTAATACAAGAAAAAGACAAGATAGACAGTGAATGAATGGAAGTCTAGAAAACATACGGCGGTAATAGGGTGAAATGCTGATATGTATGAAACATTTTCCTTCTGTATTCCCATACGACCTTATCAGCATATTATTTTTTTCTGATTTCGTGCTTTCGTGGTATCTTCTTAACATAAATAGAAATCCCAATCTTCGAGGTAACAAAAGATTGGGAAATAATCAAATCCATCTCCTTCCCTCGAAGGCAAACGATAGGTAGAGGTTCAAAATTTTGAACCCCTACTGAAGAGGCAGGTCTCCTGACTTCCCCGCCCTTTTTGACTGCCTTCCCGTCTGCACTTTTGAAAAAAAAGTGCAAGACAGTGGCTTTAGTTCCTCGTCAAAAAGGTTTTCCTTTTCTTTTTAGGGAAAGGGCGGGGTTACAGTAGCGGGGCTGTTCCCGTTTTTCACGGGATTCCCTATTCTCTCCGATGCCTGCCCGACACAGGCGGGTAACATTGGAGCACCTCTTCTCTATTCAATTTTATATGATTATAGCGAAACTATTACAACGGTGTCAAGAAAAAAACTATCCTGTTTTGATCTTAGCAATGAGTTCAACTACTTCCCGATGTCTCTCTTCTGCCCGCTCATCCATTTTTAGCAACATCTCCGCAGTATCCTTTCTCATTTCCTCTATCATCTTTCCAATTCCTTCTATGCCCTTTCCGATTTCCTCTATGCCCCTTTCAATTCCTTCTATGCCCCTTTCAAGTCTTTCTATTATCTTTGCGATTTCCGAGACACCAGCCTTAATGTGCTTTCCATTGAAATACGCTGCCAGAGCAATTCCAAAAGCAAAAAAAGTAGCAATGATTGCTCCTTGAGCCAAGATTTGCATCCAAGTCATTTCTTACCTCCTCGCTGACTATTTAACTTCCACTCTCTAACCCTGATTCAAATTCTAAAAATTCAGTAAACTCTCTCCTTTTAAGCCCTGATAAATCAAGTGTACTATCTTTAGGGTTCACACTAATCTCCCGTTCCTCCATAGTCAAGGCACCAATAAGGATATCAATTTCTCTTCCATCCACCTTCCCTAAATCATCAATTGGAATCGCCTTTGTATCAAAGGCATACCCTTCTATCTTGCCTTCAACAGCACAGTATTCCCTTACTTCTATCACTCTTCCTCTCAATGCCATTCTATAAGGTTCAGACAGCAAACGGATGGGGACACCTTCTAAGAAGTTTCTAATAACATATGTAGGTAAAGAGCCTATATCAAATAGTGCCTTTACATTCCTGCCCTCTATCTCTCTT
>JBFLXN010000094.1:0-10609 GCA_040755715.1 Candidatus Edwardsiibacteriota bacterium | reverse complement strand
TTAATAATTTTCGCTCATTTGGTTTTAATTTAACTTGATTTTTTATTTTCAAGTATACCACCTCCTTTTGGAGGTAGTATATCATAAATAATTTAATTTGTCAAGAACTTATGTCATAAAGCACTAGGACTCTTCTGGTTGCCCATAAAGAGGGGGCGCCAGATAAATATCAAGCATGTAAGGAATGGATTAGGACGAATATTTTAGATCCTTTATCTTTGCCAGTCTATCTAGCTTACGGGGCTTCAGGCGCAACGAATGCTGATGTTAAGAATTACATTCAAAACTCTGGGGGTGTGGGTATTGTAGATTATAGAGGGCACGGTTTTAACAAATGTTGGTCTTCCTGGAATTTGGTCTCGGAGGATTTTACAGTAACCGATGTATATAGTCTCAACAATTCAACTTGGCTTCCAATCGTGTATAATATTTGTTGTTCCAGTGGCAATATCACTGCTCCTTTTGAGGTGCTTGTTGAAGCCTGGTTAAGACATTCTTCTGGCGGAGGAGTTGGTGCTTTGGCGGCTTCAAGACCTTCTGCTACTGACGAAAATCATACCTTTGATAAGAAATTGTTTGAAGCCACTTTTACTCAAAGCATCTTTAATGTAGGTCAGGCGGTTAATTATGCCAAGAATAGTATAATCCCTTTGGGTTATGACGGTTTGACTAATGCGAGGATGTATTATTGGATTGGTGAACCTGAGCTACAGATATGGACAAATACACCCGCTACTATGGTTGTAAACCATCCAACTTCTATGCCTACAGGTACTTCTTCATTTACTGTTACGGTCCAGTCTGGTGGCTCTGCTTTGCAAGATGCTGTAGTTTGTCTGTGGAAAGATACGGAAGTTTTTGTAGCAGGTTACACCGACGCAAACGGTGTGGCAACATTTTCTATATCGCCCTCTACTGGAGGGACAATATATGTAACGGTAACAAAGCATAATTATGAACCGTATGAGGGAGAGTGTTCTATTACTAACATAACCGTTCAAAACAAATTCATAGATGCAGGAAACATGACAAATTATGGCACAGTGGGTGTAGACGGCACAAACTACAATTCACCATATTCTACACTTTGGGCAGTGGGTAGTTCTCATACCATTAGTGCAAACGCGAGCTACAATTACAACGGCGCTACTCACTATTTCTGCTCCTGGTCAGATGGTGGTGCACAGAGTCACTCAGTTACGGTGATTGTACCTACAACTTATACTGCCTATTACAAGAAACGTCCTACGCTAAGTGGCTACTATGACGGCCCCTATGTTCATCTTTCCTGGAACTGGCCATCCTCAAGTAGACCGCCCGGCTTTCAAAAATTTGAAGTCTGTTGCTATGATGTAATCCCTCATCAGTGGATTGACTGCGACGGTGCGAATAGTTGGAGTGGGCAAGTGGACATTGGGAAAGGGAAGAGATTCTACGTAAGAGCTCTCGTAAATGTGGCTGGAACGATAAATTACCATTATTCTGATTTACTATTAGTTACCCCTGGTTCCACCGGCGACCCCATCATTGCTTACTCCACCGATTCTCTCGCTACAAGTTTCCCCAACGGCAAGAAGATTGCCGTAGCTAGTGAAGGAAAAACTCATGTTGTATTCACATCTAATGATAGCGTGTATTATTGCTATTCTGAAGACAAAGATTTGAAAGAGTGGAGTCAACCGGTTTCTCTGGGTGATGGAAAATATCCAGCCATTGCCCTGGATGGTTCTGATAATCCCAATGTCTGCTTCGTTAGAGGTAGAGGACTCAACTTTGTTAGAATTGCAAGTGCAATACCACCCGCACAAAATTTCTATCAAGCACCGGCAAAGGTATTAGAAATCGGCTCCCCTTCATTTGTAATCAATCCCAAAACAAACGAAGCCTATTTAGGGTGGACAGAGGCAGGATCTGACTTCAGTGCTTCGCAGATTGCTTCATTCAATGTCACTTCACCTCCGCTTGCACTTGCCCCAACACCAATAGACCAGGGTGGGGCTGAAGAGATAAAGTCTCCTTCTTTAGCTCTTTCTCCCGCAGGAAATCTCTTAGCAACCTGGAGCAAGGCAGGAAAAGTCTATTATAATGATTCAGAATCCGGCACAATCCAACTTTCAGCAGAGACGGCTAATGCGATTCATCCTATTGTTGACGCTTACGGTGATAGAACCTCTGTAGTCTGGGTGGAGGAGACTTCACCCGGCTCTTTTGAGATTATGCGAAAGACAAGACAGGCAAGTGTTTGGTGCGATGTAGAAAACATCAGTGGCGGTTTTACTGGCAAAGCGGAATTTCCTACAATCGTAGGAACTTCCCAAATCCTCTGGGCTGAGAACTTCGGAAACTATGCCATTCGTTATTCAGGAATTTACGATGACGGCTGGCTGGTTTACTCTGGACTCTTGAGCAATCCCAACAAGGCAAATGCAAGATTTGTCAGTGCCGCATTCCGTCAGACTTGGCCACAATCTTATATTACCACGGTAAATGTCAAGAACTATCTGGCAAAAGCTGCTACAGGCTCATTTGCCATCTTTGCTGTCAAAATGCCTATAGCTCCTGTTGCTTATTTCTATGTTGATGCCGGTAAACCAGAGTCTTCAATCTACAATATGCAAAGGGAAGGAGACAAGACTTACGGTTATCAACCCGAATATACGATTGACTATCATCCGACAAGACTAATCTATCAGTTCGCAGGTTTGAATCCTAGCAAACGCTATCGCATCAAAGTCGTTTATTATCACGAAGGCGACCGAGAATGGAGAGAACGATTAGATGTTGACAATATCTTGCATGAAAATAGTAGAATTCCACCCAAGACTAAGATTGAAGTAGAAAAGTGGTTACCGCACGCTTGCTATAAAGATGGGCAGATTGAGGTGCATATGAGCAAAATCAAGGGTGATTATGCAATCTGTTCGGTGATTGCTTTATATGAATATGAGAAGAAAAGAGGAAGGGAAGAAGAGCCTGCCGGTGCGGCAATGACGGCAGACGCAGTCATTGGTCATCAGCCATTAGTCTTCAGCCTAAGTCAAAATTATCCCAATCCGTTCAGTCAGTCATCCGCTATCAGTTACCAGTTGCCAGTTTCAGCCCACATCACTTTGAAAATCTATAACATTGCGGGACAATTGGTGAAGACATTAGTCAATGAGTATAAGAGTCCGGGAGTCTATAGTGTTAAGTGGGACGGCAAAGATAGAGACGGTGAAGCAGTAGCTAATGGAGTTTATTTCTATCGGTTGACTTCCGGTGATTTCACAGCAACAAGAAAAATGACGATTATTCGGTAAGATGATTTAACTCTGTTAAATCTGTCAAGTCTGTGGTTACAGAATTACAAACTAAGAGGGAATGGAAGTCATTCCATTCCCTCGATGTTTTCCCTTTTGCATCTTATAAATTAAACTAAATTAGTCATGGGAGGTTGGTTTACTATGTTCATTCAAACGATTTAGTTCAGTATTCTTCTCGGAAAGGATGCGGAATTCCTGAAGTCTTGTCTGATGTAGTTTTTTCAAGGTATACTTTTTTATTTTCATTCTCTACTTCTTAGTCCTTCCATGACCTGTTCCAATTTCTGTTCAGAAATCTTGGTTATGGGAAGGACCGCAATTCTACCTCCTGAATACTCAATCTTTCCATTATCCAGAATCAAGATTGAACCACCTTCAGTGAGATATTGGTGAAGCCACTCCTTTTCAGCTGGGTTCAGGACCCCTGGATTTGAAGAAAATACTACCGTCTCATATTTCCGAAGAGCTTCTTCCTCAATTTGTGGGGCAAAAGCGACTTCAAATCCCAGACGGCGCAGTTTCTTCCCTATTTCTTGCACCCATTTTTTATGAGTTTCCCCTACAATCAACACATCACCACCACTATAAACAGACTTCCAATATCTGAATGGCTGTTCTTCATAAGTTTTTGGCAAATAAGTGAAAGAAAAAAATTGGTCTTGTGAAAATGAACTATTCCAGGTAGACCTAAAGACTAACATCGCTCTACCTTTAGAAAGTTTTGCCTGGAATTTACAGGGATATATCTTTCTAAACAAAAGGCTATCAATTTTTAAACTTTCTGGTTTAACTTGAATTCCTGGTATTTTAATCCATTCTGCTTTCAGTTGACGAATGGTAGTATCAGTTAAATTTTCTACAAACAATTCTATTTCAAATGGATGTTTAAATGATGTCCCCTCTGGTGTAGCAATTCTTGTTCTGAGGGGAACTCTTTGGCACTCTGCTCGCACTTTGGAAAAAGCAGATGCACCCACAATTAACCATTCTTTGCAACTGTATGGTCCTCTCCGACCAAAATTTGCCCGGGTGAAATCATGCCAAAAGAGTCCTTTCAGAGTCTTATTTTTCTTGGCCATCCCTTTAATTCCATCAGTCAGGCGAATATAGAATTCCTCTGGTCCGGGGGGGGCAATAGTTTCTTGTAATAAAGGCCAATCAATTTCTTCCCCAGCAATAAGTTGTAATTCTTCTTCCCCTGAAAGATAGGTAGACCAAGCTTTCATCATATCTCTGCATTGTTGAGCATCGGATTCGTATAGCATTACTGCATTCAAGTCGGCTCCGGCATCAGACATCATTACTGGGTCCTGTCCGTGTTCGTGTCCCTTATCCCAACCTAAAGTAAATACCCAGACTGGCTTTTGTAATTTTGCTATTTCCAGAATCTTTGCTAAAGTCTCAGCGGTCTTATGAGCCAGCCACCACTGCCAGCGCTCTCTGACTAAATCTTTTCTCACCGGCTTCACTTTTTTAGCCAACCAAGTCATCCTTTTATTTTTATCCCACTTCTTCCAATCCTGAGGAACAGGTATACTCATATATTTCACAAATTCATCAACCATCTCAAAGCCACCGGGACCAGGACGAATGTAATCTAAACCAACATAGTCAATATTAGTATCTCGGTCAAGCAACTTAAGTAGAGTCACTATATCTGCTATTCTTTTTGTATCATTTAAACTAACATGATGATTTCTAAATATTCTACCTTTATTATAATCATACGAGTAAGAGTATTTTAATTGATGCCACCAGGGACCCCAGAGTAAAAAACTACCTACATAACCACCAAATTTAAATCCCGCTTTGTGCGCCTCTTCTGCTAACTTTGAGAAGACTCTCAAATTCTCAGCTACCCAGGGGGTACTATCTGTGGTCCCCGGATATCCTTCAATTGTCCAGCCAACAGAATAAAAGATAGCGTCAGCACCTAAATATTTCGCCCATTCAGTAAAATTTCTCCAGCCCGTCTGTTCCCTTCCGCTTCGGCCTACCCTTTTGCTCTGCATCCCGGCACAACGGCCAGGGTGGGCAGGCAGGTTTTTTGTTTCTCCTTCAGGTTCTCTGAATCTTTCCTTTAGAAAGTTGCCACTATGTTCAATTGTCATTGCACAAAAACCATCTGGAAATTTTTGGGTTTCACGAGAAGTAATTTCAAAATTCTTAGATGACGAATATTCCATAGTATCTCCAGGTATTTGCGCTTTCACTATTATTCTGTAATCTCCCACGGGTGGGTTCCAGGGAATTGGCCAGTAGCCTTGCCATTTGTTACTTAAAGAGTCATATAAAAGGTTCACCTGTTTCAATTCTGCCACAGATTCAACTAAACTATCCTGATGAAAAACCTCGGCCAAAAGGGCAGTTCCTTTCCTTGTCGGAATTTCTTTTAGGTCCGCTTGAATTTCTACTATTTCATAGCGAAGATATTTAGATTTGTTGGTAGAAAGATTAATTAGACAGGGAGCTAACTTTGTTTTCTGGCAGGCAAAAAAGGGAAGGCATAATAATACTACTATGAAGAGATATATTATCCTCATATTTTAGGTTCATCACAAACCGTTACTAAAAAATCTGTTCAAGATAGTTCAACAGTTCAAAACTGCTAAAAGTTGTTTATTTTTTTACACTATATTTGGTAAGAAAATATTGCTTCACCTCGCCGCTGGTTTTGTCTTTTTCCCATCGCTTAATTAGACCGACATCCGGGGCATACCATTCATCAACCAAGAGAGTTTCAGCTGTTGAGAAGAGAGGCGAAATCATCTTAGAGGAATACACCAGATGCACTTTATAACATTCTTCAAAATTTCCACTCGGTAGATTGATTTTTTCAATTCCTACTACTTCACCTTCAAGGTTTGATTCTCTATCTAAAGTAGTGCCGGCAATGAGTGTAGTTCCTTGATAAGGGTCTTCCCATTTATTCCCCATAACTAAAGGTAAGACTAAATGCTTTCTCCATCTTTTTTCCACAGAATACTCATCTCCGCCAAAGTATACACTATAACTTACATACTCTGCAAAGTCCCCTTCGCCCTTCCACCAATATTCTGTCTGATAATTCTTCATTAGTCGGAAGGCTAAGCGGCTTTCTTTAGTCTCAGTGGTATCAATCACCACAGAAAATGTATAACCATCAGAATAAATGTATTCCCAGGAATTTCCTACAGTCAGTGGAAGGTAGTCTTTAGACAGTCTAAAAAGAAGTGGATTTCTTCGTCCACATCCTCCAAAAAGAATTTCACAAAGTAGCAGGCTTAACAAGACAGACGACCGAACTTGCGATTTTGTCCCGAGGAACAATCTGCTCCAACCAGTATAGGAATCATTGACATTCTGACACTGGAGAAAATATAGGAAAGAAGTCAAATATATCATTTCTTATCGGGCTTACTATTTGCTTTCGCTACCGGCCACCACCGACTCTACCAGTGTGTTTCAACTCGTGGTGGAACATTGGCCAGGGAGTATTCGCTAACGAACCAGAACCGTATATCGCATAAACGTAGAGAATTCTTTTTTTATTTACGAGTTTGGCTTTGTCTAACCAATTTGGTTTACACTATTTTGTTTTACCTACGGCCCAATCGATGGACAAAACCGAATTTTAGGCTTCCCACCCAAATAATTTCTTTTTCCAAAAGAGAAGTCACTTCTCCTTCCAACTGAAAGGCAAATCTTTCGGCAAAGGGACAATTTAAACCAATTCCGCTTTTACCTATGAAATTCCAGGATTTCTCCGCTCCATCCTCTAATCTAATCTGAGTTAAATAAATCCCCCCCCCTGCCTTGATATTTAACACTGTTCTGTTTCTTATTTTAGACAAATTATATTTACCATCTATTGTTAAGGGCAAAAGTAACAATCGCAAATCTTCTTTCTCTCTTCCTTTAAAATCTCCCATTCCCACTTGTCCTTCAACTGAAAAGTGCGAAGAAAATTTCTTTTCAGCATTCACTCCCAAAAAATTTCCTGGATAAAAGATTTCTCCTAAAATTCCAAAGGGAAAATATAAACCCATTTTGAATCCTACCGCGTTTGGTTGAAATTCAGAAAATCGTAAAGCTTCGCTGGGTGGAGCAAGAAATAAAAGCCCACTTATAAAAAAACAAAACTTTTTGATATTTCTTCTCATTAAGTAAAATTTTAACAAATCATAAGAATATTAGTCAAGAAAAATCTCGCTTTAATCCCTCATTTTGTTCGGGACATTAGGTTGATTTTCCTTGATGGCATAGGAAAGTATAAACCACTGAGGACACTGTCATGCCTGAGGCAGATCCGCCTTAGGCGGAAAATCACTGAAGAGTTTTTTAATCCAAAGATAAAGAAGATCTTATTTTTCTGTGTATTCTGTGTATTCAGTGGTTTGAAGATTTTCCTTGATAGCAGGAAATTATACCACGGAAACACAGAATCACATTTTTGTCTAATGTGTTATGTGAAATCTGTAATGTAATCATCATGTTCTTCATTACCCATCAAACATTTCACCTTACACAATTAGTTCTGGTAAATTCAGTGCTTCCCTGCCCGACGGCAGGCGGGCGTGGTAATCTTTTTTCCTTGACAATAAGAATAGTTTTTTATATACTTTAAATATGCCGATGAAGCAGAAGACCCTTTCTATTTTTTTCCTGACCTTCACTATCTTTACCTTCTGTCAAACCAAAGAAGGAGAAAAAGGAGGTATTAGCAAAATGGCAGAAAATCCAAAAGAGATTCGTGAATCTGTAATCGCTGGCTCCTGGTATCCTGGGAATCCTGAAACCTTAAAGGAAGAGATTAAAAGGTATCTTAACCAGGCCAGGCAGGAAGTAAGAGAACCATTAGCTTTGATTGTGCCTCACGCTGGCTATATCTATTCAGGTGGAGTAGCCGCTTTTGCTTATAAACAAATAGAAGGGAAAAGTTTTCAGACTGTAGTTATTATTGGCCCTTCACATCGTGCCTATTTCCGAGGGTTTGCTATTTATGACCGTGGGTTTTGGCGCACGCCATTGGGTTTAGTAGAAATTGATTCAATGTTAGCCAAAGAAATTATTGCCCAAAATCCTAAGGAGATACAAGCATTGCCACAAGTACATCGTGATGAACACTCTCTGGAAATTCAACTTCCCTTTTTACAGGTGGTACTCGATAATTTTAAAATTGTCCCGATTATGATGAATGAACAGGATTTAGCTTCTTGTCGCCTTTTGGCCTCTGCCCTGGTCAAATCGCTGGCAGAGAAAAATATTTTACTGCTCGCCAGTTCAGACCTTTCTCATTATCATCCCTATAATCAAGCATTGAAACTTGACCAAGTTGTCATTGAGGCAATCCAAAAATTTGACCCTGAAGGTTTATCAGAGAGTCTGCAAAAAGGGCTTTGTGAAGCCTGTGGTGGCGGACCAATAGTGACGGTGATGCTGACTGCTAAAGGGTTAGGCGCCGAAAAAGCAAAAATTTTAAAATATGCTAATTCTGGAGATGTAACTGGTGACAAAAGTGGTGTGGTCGGATATTTGGCTGCAGGAATTTACAGAGTAGGAAACAAAAGCCAAAATTTAGAAAATGAAAGCAGAAAAAAAAAGAATGAACTTACTGAAATAGAGAAGAAAGAATTGCTAAGGATTGCCAGGACTTCAATAGAAACCGCGGTGAGAGGCAAACCAATACCAAAGTTTCAGGCGACTACTTCTATTTTGTCAGAGAAGCGCGGTGTTTTTGTCACTTTGCATGAGCATGGTGAACTGCGAGGTTGTATTGGCTATATTGAGGGCATAAAGCCACTCTATGAAGCTGTGTCAGAGATGGCCGTGGCAGCCGCTACTCAAGATTTCCGTTTTTCTCCAGTCAAAGGTGAAGAACTTTCTAAGATTGACTTAGAAATCTCTGTGCTTACGCCATTGAAAAAGATAGAAGATATTGACGAAATTGTTCTCGGCAGGGATGGTGTGGTCGTCAGAAGAAGTGGACGAAGTGGAGTCTTTCTGCCTCAGGTTGCTACCGAAACCGGTTGGGATAAGGAAGAATTTCTATCTCATCTCTGCTATGACAAAGCCGGTCTGCCTCCGGATGCTTGGAAAGATTCAAAAACAGAAATTTTTGTCTTTTCTGCTGAGGTTTTTTCTGAGAAATAAAATTAAACCACGAATGGAGAAAATTTGAGAATCAGAAATTGATGGAAATAAGAAAATAGAAATTTGTAGAAATTGATAGAAACTGATAGAAATTCATAGAAACCGGATAAGTTTCAACAAATTTCTATCAATTTCTATAAGTTTCTCTTAGTATCTTTTCGCTCACTCTGACGATGACATCGTCATCGGAACGAGTGTTTATTCGAGGCTAAAATTAAAATGAAAGACTCTGAAATTTTAGAAAATCTCGTAGAACTTGCTGAAAAACTCCGACTCAAAGTTATCTTTGATAACTTTGAGGGAAAGGGTGGTTTCTGCAAGGTACGAGGTAAAGAGAAGATTATCCTCAATGATTCATTACCAAAGAGAGAAAAAATCAAAATCTTAGCCCAAGAATTATCTAAATATTCCTTAGAAAATATTTACCTCCTGCCCAAAATCCGTGAAATCATTGAAGCTGCAAAAGCCAATACTACCAATACTACCAAATCCCAATAAATACCAAAAAAACCAATATTCCCTATTTGGGTAGTATTTGGATTTGGGATTTATTTGAACAATGACCGACCTCACCAGTTTTTCCAAAGATTATTTGGGAATGGCTGTCTTTGATAAAAACCAAAAACGAGTAGGACAAATCACTGATCTGGCGGTAAAGATGGGCGAAGAATTTCCTCCAATTTCTAGTCTATTGGTTCATATCAAACTAACAATTTCCTCTGTAGGTGCTGCTTATTACCTATATGTTATTGACAAAAACAATCATTTACTTGGTATATTGCCTCTACGAATTCTTATAGTGGCTCAGCCGGATGTTCTAATCAAGGATTTAATGGTAGAAGCAATTTCTGTGGAGGCTAATGCTAAACTTAAGCAAGTAGCCTTTTTATTCTCAAAATATAATCTTTTAGCCCTGCCAGTGCTGGATAAAGCAAGGAGACTGGTGGGGGTGATTACTGTTGATGATATCGTAGAACTAATTGTCCCGAAAGATTGGGCTGTAAGAAAAAGGCGGCGATAATTTTGGAGCCGAGAAATTTGAAGAATGCCTAGTGGTCTGTGACACTAATTTTTGATATTGTAATAGAACCTGTTAAGTTTCTTACGAGCAATGTTCTTTGTAAACTGCCAGGAAACGGTTGCTTTCTGACGATTACGTTGTCTGACCCAAGCAA
>JBFLXN010000093.1:0-10640 GCA_040755715.1 Candidatus Edwardsiibacteriota bacterium | reverse complement strand
TTGCTTGGGTCAGACAACGTAATCGTCAGAAAGCAACCGTTTCCTGGCAGTTTACAAAGAACATTGCTCGTAAGAAACTTAACAGGTTCTATTACAATATCAAAAATTAGTGTCACAAAGCACTAGTCTTTCCCACACCAGCTTCACCCGTGAGGCTTAAGACCCCGCCACTTCTGTTTTCTCTCAGTGCCTGTCTAAAAAATAAGAGTATTTTATTCTGTTCAGTTTCTCTACCAACAAAAGGCAAAAAACTTGAAGGAATGGATGATATAAATTCAGGCATTGATTATCTCACTTTTTAAATCCCCCCTTCCCCCCCCTTTGAAAAAGGGGGATTGAGGGGGATTTTCATTCCTCTTTATGCCGACCTGTCCCGATAGAATCCCGGGACAAGTCGGGGTGAACATTTCTTTGTAGGAAAGTAGCCTTTTGGCTTTCTCTTCATCTTTCTTTATTTGTCTTACTAAAGCATTCTCATCCTTGAAGCGTTTTTCTTCTCTAAGTCTATCTATGAAAAATATCTTCAATTCTTTCCCTAAAAGATTTCCCTCAAAATCAAAGATATGTATTTCCAAAAATTTTGCATTTTGCATTTTGCATTTTGCATTTGGGTAATAGGTGGGTTTATGCCCGATATACATCATCCCACTATGTATTTTTTTGCTTTTTGCTTTTTGCTTTTTGCTTTGGTTTTTTAGTCCAACCTTCACTGCATAGACTCCGTCAGGAGGAACAAGCTTTTTAGGAGAATTCAAAGAAATGTTTGCAGTAGGATAGCCCAACTTTTTTCCTATGCCTTCCCCTTTTATTACTCTTCCAGAAAGAGAATACGGACGCCCCAACATCCTATTTGCCAGTTTTATGTTACCCTTAATGATTGCTTGCCGAATCCGAGTGCTACTGACTTTTGCCCCGTTTACCAATGCTGGTGGAGCAGCATCCACGGAGAAACCAAACTTCTCTCCCAACTTTTTAAGCACAGAGAGATTTCCTTTTCTATCTCTGCCAAATCCACATTCCGAACCACAGACGATTTCTTTTACCCTTAAATATTCAATGAAAATGTCTTTAACAAAAACAGAAGGACTCGTCTGTGAAAGCTTTCTGTCAAAAGGCAGGAATAGGAGTAAATCAATACCGAGGTTTGAGAGAATTTCTTGCTTTTCCTCAAGGGTTGTAAGGAGCTTTGGCGCTTTTTGTGGGGAAATGATTTCTTGGGGGTGAGGTTCAAAGGTAACTACCAAGCTTGGCTTTCCAGTCAGTCTGGCTTGTCTAATTACTTCCTTGATAATTGCCTGATGGCCGAGATGCACTCCGTCAAAAGAACCGAAAGTAGCGATAGAATGATAATAATTTTGAGGTGGTTTCTGGCAACCTCTAATGATTTTCATCTCTCTCATTGTAGCCATCCCGACATATCGTCAGGACGCATAAATCGGCGTTTGGAAATCGCCACCTACTTGTAATAAATGTCATAATCGCAGTATCTCGCAATAGCATTTTATGCGAGTGCAACGATACTGCGTTCTCCTGCGAACGAAATGATACTGCGTTCACTGCGAGTCCGCCTTAGGCGGACGATACTCCGATTTCCCCGATTTTTCCCAGCCAGGCTTTTGCCCCAATCTTTTCAAAAATTCCTCTTGCCTTTTGCAGATATTCCTTTGATTTGTCATCAAATTGGACAGGGACAAGCCCTGTCCCTACAGTTTTAATTGATTGGGCATAATAATAATACGCCTTTGCGATTTCAAAAGGTTGTTTTAATTCTTCAAAATTTTTAATTGCTTCCTTAAATCTGCTATCCGCTATCTGCCATCTGTTATCGGTTATTTCAATCCTCGCCTGCAAAAGCAGCGCCTCCGCCTTGCCTGATTTTGATTTCAGTTTCTCGGCAAGCTTCATTGCTTCCTCTGCGTAAATTTTTGCGTTCTCTGTGCCCTTTTCTGCGTTCTCTGCGAGTATCAGTTCAGCAAAAGAAACTGCAATCCTTCGCAAAAGTTCTTTTTCACCAATTTCGGTTGCAATTTTTTCAGCACTTTCAAGATACTCATGTGCCTTTTTATAATCGCAAAGACTATAATATACAAAGCCGATATTGTTGGAAACATATCCTTGGCCTCTGGTGTCACCTATCTCTTTTTGAATTTTCAAGGCTTTATTATATTGTTCAAGAGCTTTTTCATAATTACCAAGATTAAGAGACACCGCACCAATATGGTTAAGACTTTGTGCCTGCCCTCTGCGGTCGCCTATTTCCTTTCGTATCTCCAAGGATTTATTAAAATTTTCATGTGCTTTCCCATAATCACCAAGCTTACTATACGCAGCGCCGATATTGTTGAGGCTGTCTCCTTGCCCGCCGCGGTCGCCTATCTCCTCTTGAGTTTTTAAGGATTTACTATAATATTCAAGCGCCTTTGAATAATCGCCTAGGTAATGATATGCCATGCCAATACTGGTAAGGCTTTCCCCTTGTCCTCTGCAATTACCCATTTCTTTCTGAATTTTCAAGGCGTTATTATAATATTTAAATGCCTTTAAATAGTTACCTAAATACCCATATACATTGCCGATATTATTGAGAGTAGTTCCCTGCCCGCTACAATCATGCCTCGCCTGGTCAATTTTCAAAGATTTATTATAAAACTCAAGAGCCTTTGAATAATCGCCAAGGCTATAAAACGCAAAACCAATATTGTTAAAGCTATCTGCAACCCCTTTTTTGTCCTTTATTTTCCTATATAATAAAAAAGATTTTTTCGCTAAACTTCGCATTTTCTCATATTGGCTGATTGCACCATAAATTCCACTCAATTGTAAAATACAATCTGCTAATAATTTTTTATCTTTGCTCCATTTTGATATAAGAATTCCCTTCTTACAGTCTTTTAGTGCATTTTCATTTTCCCCGACAAGATTATAGACTTCTGCCCTTCCCTTATAAGTTCTTATCAACAATTCTATTTTGTCAATATCTTTACTTTCCTTCATCTCTATTTTTATCTTTGTGTAAGATTTTCCCTCTTCTCTTAGAGGCTGTGTCATAATGTCATCCCTTCACTTCGTTCAGGTTGACATCCGATTGTTTGTCTTTCTGTATAAAGTGACCTTACAAGCGTATCGCTCCTGCGTTATTCCCCAATCTTCTTTAGCCATCCTTTTGCACCGATTTTTTAAAAAATCTCCTTTGCTTTCTGGAGATAGTCTACAGCGGTTTTCCTTTCGCCTTTCACCTTTGGCATTTCACTATAATAATAATACGCCTTTGCGATTTCAAACGGCTGTTTCAATTCTTCAAAGATTGAGATTGCTTCTTTGAATCTGCTATCTGCTATCTGCCAATTCCCCTTTGATTCCCCCTTTTCCAAAGGGGGACTAAAATCCCCCTCAGACTCTCCCTTTAATAAAGGGGGATTTAGGGGGATTTGGGCCGCTTCAATCCTCGCCTGCAAAAGAAGTGCTTCTGCTTTGCCTAATTTAGACTTCAATTCATCGGCTAACTTCAATGATTCCTCTGCATAAATTTTTGCGTTCTCTGTGCCCTTTTTTGCGGTCTCTGCGAGTATCAGTTCCCCAAAAGATACCGCAGCCCTGCGCAAAACCTCTTTCTCGCCAATCTCACTGGCAATCTTTTCGGTTCTGGTCAGATATTCTCTTGCCCTTGCCCATTCGCCTTGTTCTATATACCCCCTGGCGATATTGTTGAGACTTGTTGTCTGACCTCGTCTGTCGCCGATTTCCTCTCGTATCTTCAAAGATTTGCTGCAATACTCCAGCGCCCTCGGATAATCTCCAAGACAATAATGCACAAGACCGATATTGTTGAGACTACTTGCCTCGCCCCTTTTATCGTTTATCTCCTGATACATTAAAAGTGAGGCCTTTGCTGAGCTCAGCGTCTGTTCGTATTTACTGATGGAATGATAAATCTCGCTTAGTTGCAAAAGGCAGTCCGCCTCAGATTTTTTGTCACCATACTTCCTTGCTATTTTTAGTCCTTTTCTGATGTCTTTCAAGCCATGGTCATTTCTCCCGATTAAGTTAAAGACCTCTGACCGACTGTGCAAAATCTGGATTATTCTCTTATAATCAAATTCGTATTGATTCATTAGAGTAGTCGTGGCTATTTAAACCGCGATTACGCCGATTGAAAATCGCCACCTACTTGTAATAAATAGCGTTTACTCCGAGCGCAGCGACCCTGCGTCTCCTGCGTTTTTAGAGTTTTCCAAAGGCAAAAGGTATCTTTGGATTTCCTCTAAGGAATTGAGCTGCTCCATCTTCACCGCTTGTTCCAATCGGAACTGACCTGCACGAAGTCGAACTAATTGATGAAGATAAGCGCCACAACCTAACTTCTCCCCCAAATCATTAGCCAGAGAACGAATGTAAGTTCCTTTTGAACATTCAATCCTCAAAGTCAAAAAAGGCAAATCAATATTTTCAATTTGTAGTTTTTTAATCTTCACTTTTCTGGACTTGCGTTCAACAGTGATGCCTTTTCTGGCTAATTGGTAAAGTTTTTTCCCCTGAGATTTGATAGCAGAAAACATTGGAGGGAGTTGCTCAATCTCACCACGGAATTGCGAGAGTACTTCTTCAATTTTGTTTCTGGAAAGTTGCGGGGCTTCTTTAGTCTTTAAGATTTTACCTTCGCTATCAAAGGTATCGGTAGTAATGCCCAATCTAATAGTGGCTAAATATTCTTTATCAGTTTGAGCGATGAACTGAATAAGTTTTGTGGCTTTACCCAAGGCAATGATTAATACTCCAGTAGCCTGGGGGTCAAGTGTGCCAGTATGTCCTACTTTTCTCTCTTTGGTAATTCCTCTAATCTTAGCGACGACATCAAAAGAGGTCCAGCCCTTAGGTTTATCAACAATCAGCCAGCCGTTCATATTCTTAAAACCACTTACCGCCACCCGCAGACCGCTTACCGCAAAAAAAGATACAGAATACAGTCGTTAGCGGTTAGCGGACAGCGGTTAGTGATTCCTTGACAAATTTTTCCACTTTCTCTGCTATCCTCTCCGGAGTCAGTCCAAATTTTTCTAAGAGCAAATCTCTGCTGCCGTGTTCAATAAAATGGTCAGGCAAGCCGACTCGCAAGATTTGAATATCTCGTATTCCCTCTCTTTCAAAAAATTCCATCACCGCTGAGCCAAAGCCACCACTTAAGACATTTTCTTCAATAGTAACAATTTTTTTGATTCTGCGTGTTAGTTTCTTCAAGAGTGCTTCGTCAAGTGGTTTAGCAAAACGAGCATTGATTACAGTGGGTTTAATCTTCTTTGTTTGGAGAATTTTAGCGGCTTTCAGGGATGGATGAACCATTGCTCCAATCGATAAAATGAGGGCATCGTCTCCTTTTTTAGATAGGATTTCACCTTTGCCTATTTTTATGTTAGGCTGATTTTCTTTAATAGGAATTCCTATCCCACTTCCTCGGGGATAACGGAAGGCGATAGGACCTTGGGAATAATCAAGTGCAGTCTTCAACATCTGCACTAATTCTAATTCATCTTTTGGAGCCATTACTACTAGATTGGGAATTTGGCGCAAATAGGAAAGGTCAAAGGCACCGTGATGTGTTGGGCCATCTTCTCCCACCAGCCCCCCCCGGTCTAAGGCAAAGACAACCGGCAGGTTCATCAAAGCGACATCGTGAATAATTTGGTCAAAGGCACGCTGTAAGAAAGTAGAATAAATAGCCACTACTGGTTTCATCCCTTGTGTGGCTAGCCCAGCGGCAAAGGTGACCGCATGTTGCTCGGCAATACCCACATCAAAAAATCTTTCAGGAATTTCTTCAGCAAAATAGTTTAAGCCCGTTCCTTCAGGCATTGCCGCGGTAATCGCTACGATTCTTTTATCTTCTTCAGCAAATTTTACCAAGGTTTTACCAAAGACTTCGGTATAAGAGGGAATTCCTTTCTGGGTGCGAGAATCTCCAGTTTCGGGGTCAAAGGGACTAACACCATGAAATTTAGAGGCATCTGCTTCAGCAAATTTATAGCCTTTGCCTTTGACAGTCAAAATATGTAGGAGAATTGGTCCCTTCAGATTCTTTAGACGTTCAAGGATTTCAATCAAAGCTTGGAGATTATGTCCGTCAACCGGCCCTTCATAATGAAAGCCAAGTTCCTCAAAGGTCATTCCCGGAACCAAAAGATTTTTGATTCCTTCGCGTACCCGACGGGCCAAAATTCTGGCTTTACCGCCTAAGTCAGAAGGAAGTCTGCCAAGCAATTCCCAAACATCTTTTTCAAAATGGGTGTAAATCGGGGTAGTGGTTATTTTAGTAAGATACTGTCCAAGGGCACCTACCCTTTTGGAGATGGCCATTTTATTATCGTTCAAAATGACCAATAAATTGCGTTTAGTCTGTCCAATGTTATTTAATCCCTCAAATGAAATTCCTCCAGTCATTGCTCCATCACCAATGACAGCGATGACTTTAAAATCTTCTCCGGCAAAATCTCTGGCGATAGCAATACCCAAAGCGGCTGAGAGCGAAGTGCTGGCGTGACCAGTATCAAAAACATCATAAGAACTCTCTTTTCTTTTCGGAAATCCGCTGAGACCACCATAAGTCCGCAGGGAATCAAATTGGCGCCGTCTCTCGGTGATTAGTTTGTGGGCATAACATTGATGCCCCACATCCCAAATAATCTTGTCTCGTGGTGTATCAAAGACATAATGTAAGGCTAAAGTCAGTTCTACCACGCCGAGGCTGGGGGCTAAATGCCCGCCACGCTTGGAGACGACCTCAATGATTTTCTCTCTAATCTCCTCTGCCAGTGTGGTCAGTTCGAAGAGATTTAGTCTCTTTAAATCTTGAGGAGAGTTGATAGTTTCAAGAAGAGACATCAAAATAATTATATTATATTTCGGTGAAAAATGCAAGGAAAATAATTATGGGAAGAGGGGGTTTTGCGGGAGCATATATCCGATAAAATCCATAGCCCAGACATTTATGTCTGGGAGGAAGAGAGGATGTGCGAATAAATTAGAAGAAGAGTCAATAGCCCAGTCGTTTACGGCTGGGAGAAGAGGATACGCTAATAATTTGGAAGGCCGTTAACGGCCTTACGCCTTTCCTTGCTATCTATTTTGTATCTTTCAACCTTTTGGGAATATTGATGAGAAATCTAGTCGTTGTCTTTTAAGCCATCATAAAGGCAATAAGTTTTTTATTGTTTTTTCAACAAATTTCAATTGTTTTGTATTAAGGACTTGAAGTAACCTTATAATCCTCTTCTCAACAAGAGTGTTTTCAGTTTCTCTGATTCTTGTCTTTGGGAATGAAAACAAATCAGCGAGGTTTAGGTTCATTCCCGAAGCAACCTTTGTAAGCATATTTATTGTAGTATTGACCTCGCCTCGTTCTATCTGACCTATATACTTTGGATTCATTCCTGCCTTTTCAGCGAGTTCTTCCTGAGTAAGTCCTCGTCTAATTCTTAACAGTCTAATTTGCTGGCCAACTTTCTTGTAAATATTGTCCATCTTGTCCTCCCTTTGAGGACATTTTACCAAATTTGTCTCCCAAATTAAACTCAACATATTGATATTTTTTTCTTGACAAGACCCAATATATTTGGTATAATTTAGTGGAAAGATATTGTCAGACTGTTCAACTTATGAGAGGGAAAAAGGGAGGGAAATGCAATCCTGACAGAAGCAAATTCAATTAAGGGAAACATTTCTTACTGAATAAGCGACATCCTGGAAGTTAATAGGTAGTTTGATGCTCTGTGGATTTTGAAATAAGCAATTTTGTTTCTAAGAAGGCAAGTTGGAAGGTGAGGAAGGCAGCGGAAGATTTTGTTGGAAGGGAAAAAGCTTGTGTTTATTTTGTGTTTTTCAACTTTTTAGCGATGTTTGTGAGAAATTTCACTGTTGAAGGTTTCATCTTGAAAAGGTATTTGAGAAGAATTTCAATTGCACGCTCTCGCTCTGTCTTCTTCTTTCTCGGTGGACATTCAAAAAACTCTCTAATTGGTATATCCAAGGTTCTAGATAGATTTTCTAATGTAGTCAGAGAGGGGGCGTGGAGCCCTCTCTCTATTCCACTGATGTGATGAACACTAAGATTACATCTTTCCGCCAATTGTTCTTGGGTTAGACCCTTTGCTTTTCGTAAGCTCTTTATCTGAACTCCTAATGATTTCTTTAAGTTCATTTTTTCTCCAATTCTGGTATTAGTATAAATCATTTCGGAGTTAGAGGTAAATACAATATAACTACGAGTAAATATATTTTTTTCTTGACATTTTACTACGAGTATGTTAAAATTTATCAAAACTAGCAAAGGAGAAGTGATGAAAGAGGATGGTGATTGTGAGCCGAGTAAGTGAAAAGAGTTTGGGGCAGAGGAGATGAAAGAAGCCTTGGAGCTTTAATGTCTCTGCTTCATATGAGTCTCAGTATAATTTTGTAAATATAGAGGTAACTCAAGAGATGCTGGAATTCGAGAAGACTATAGCCTTAGCATTGTGTCTATTGCTTGGTTGTTCGCGCAGCAATAAAGACACAAGCAAGATAACTGTTGAAGATACATTGTATACTCCAATTATTGAAATTAAGAAAGAAAAAAAGGCTGTAAAGCCTCAATATTTCAATATCAAGGACACATTAGTTGTTGTATTCTACACTATGCAAGGCTGTAAGCCATGTGGAAAAGCATATCCTTGGTTTCAAAGATGTGCAAAGAAATATCCCTTTCTTTTTTTCAAAGAAGATATTCTAGTAAATTGGTTCTCTGACCCAAAAATAAAAGAACACCAAATTTACGGTGCTCCTACAGTAATTTTCTATCAGAATGGGAAACCTACTAAAAAGCTGACTGGTTGCGATGCAATAGTCTCAAGATTAGAGAAATGTTTGCAGGAATTAAGCGATTAGTTAAATAGCGTCCTTAGTTGAGCTTTATCCACAAAGGCTTTGAGTTAGTCGTTTACAGTCTTGCGACCATCAAGGAGGTGATCCAGCCCTCTGGCAGAAAAGCTTTGGCAACTAAACGAGTAACTGAATTAGAAGGAGGTGAGAAAAATGTTCAGTCGTCCTTGGAAGATTTTCCCAAGTATTTTGGTTTCGACACTAATTGTAATTGGCGTGCTCAGCTGTAAGAAAAAGTCGTCAACGAAACCAATAAACGAGGTCTGCTATGGCACGTTAACAGTTTGGCTAAGTGATAGGGATTCGCTTATATATGAGGTATATTTAGATGGGACTAGTAAAGGAAGTATCAAACCCATTAGTCAGACTTTTATAGTGAGTGTTAAAGATACTTTTGAGAATTGCTGGGGAATGAGAACACACACTCTAGATATACGTCATGACCACACAATTTATGATGTCTTGTCTATAGATACCACTCCCAATGAAGATGCCACCCGTCTATTTTATATTCAAGACGGCCGTTTTCATCCTTATGGCAGATAATCCGATTTCTTATTGGGTTTGGGTAGAACTGGCGGAGTAGAAGAGTTAGTGGTTCAAAAAGACCGATTTTCTACCCGAAGTCAAATTAAAGGAGGTGATGCCAGCCTATTACAGTAGAACATTTGTTTCTGAATACCTGTGCCTGGAGATAACTGATTTGCTGTAGTGGACAAGAAGACGATTAGTGAAGAAAAATTCAAAAATTGAAACTATGGTAAAAATTGGCACAGGAAAAGGAGGAAAAGATGCGTAATTGGAGAATCCCGCTGATAATGATGTTAGTTGTGGTAGTGATAGGATGCGAAGAGTATCTCAAAGATTTTGACATCCTTGCATTCAGTCCCAATCTCTAATGAAGTCTGAAGACAAACAAAAACAGAGGGTTACAAGATGAAAAAGAAGGCAGCGCTTTTTTGTTTAGCTGTTATACTTGGCTGTGCCACTATTTCTACACCCCCACCACAAGAACCTATTAAGAATTTAAATCTCAATTTACCGCCTTACTCTGGACTACCAAGGCTAATTGCAGTTATAGACTTAAGAAATCAGTCAGAGTTTGATGACCCGAGAATCGGCAGAGGTATTTCAAAAATGTTAATTACAGCCTTGGTGAATTCAGGTCGGTTTACAGTAGTAGAAAGACAGGAGGCAGTTTTAGACAGGATATTAAGAGAACAAGGATTAAGTTTGATGGGAGTCATCGATCCAACTTCGGCTGCACAAGTAGGTAGACTCTTAGGCGCCAAGGCAGTTGTTGTCGGCGAAGTAAGTGAGTTTGGCATAAGAAAAACAGGGGGTTATATAGGTTTGGGTGGCACAAAGACAATTACTACAAGGGTAGTTATTGACGCAAGAATGATAGACGTAACAACAGGACAGATTCTTGTAGCAGAAACAGGTGTTGGCACAAGCAGCACGCAGACTTCTGGAGTTGCTTTAACCTTTGAGTTTGGCACAGCAGGTTTTGATGAAACAACTATTGGAATTGCCACTCGTATAGCAGTCAACAAAATAGTAAAAGGATTTGCAGAGGCTGTAGATACCCAAAAATTCTAATTAACATAGGTAATGTTCAATAAAAAATGAAAGATGGCTTTGTAATCAGTATTATCAGCATTAGGGGATTTTGAAGGTTCAATAAGAAGAAGAGAATGGAGCATAAGAGGTGTTTAACGGGAGAGTAAAGGCTG
>JBFLXN010000092.1:0-10681 GCA_040755715.1 Candidatus Edwardsiibacteriota bacterium | reverse complement strand
TGTTTTTTGATGTAAGGTTTTTGTTTATAACGAGTTAAATTATATCAAAAGCTGGAGGAAAAGTCAAGAAAAATAATCAGATAACCTGCAAAATATCAGCAGGTTATGAATTTTACAGAAGTCTTAACTTAAATAACAAAGGAGGGTCTAAAATGTCTATTCGACAAAGGAATTTCTTGAATATCATCACGGCGCTTCTATTCTTTTCATTTGTTTTGTCAAACTGTAGAAGCGCAAAAAAACCATTAGAGCCATCATCAGCGCCAACTTTAGTTGAACCTGCCGATGGTGATACTCTAAAAAGTCCAGAGGTAACTTTTATTTGGAATGCTGTAAGTAATGCCGACCATTATGAAATAGAGGTCGGTAAATCTGTAAATTTTGCTTCAACTACCCTGATTGTAGACAAAACAGACATAAAAGGGACGAGTTATTCTTATAATTTTTTATCGGAATCAATAAATGGACCTGAAACTCTATATTGGCGTGTAGGCGCTTTTGGGGGCGCTTGTGTTTTTGGCAAGTGGTCAAACGTTCGGTCTTTTTTCCTTCCTAAGTTTATTGGTATTAGGCGTATTTCAAAATTTCTCGACAGCGCCGCTAGCAAATGATGTGTATTTCTCCATTTTGTAGGCAGGTCAGTTTCAAGATGTGGAGAAGATCGCGGTTGTGAGGTAGACGAAGTTTTTTTGTGGGAATGCAAAAGCCGTTCCGTCAGTCGGAACGGCTTTTTGCTTACTATAGTCCAGACATTTTTGTCTGCCCTTCCTCCGCCAAACGATACAGAGGAGAGGTATCCCTCTCCTCTGGCCTACCGTTAGTCCTCACTCTGTCCGGTGCATTAGATGGATTTCCTTCAATTTCATTATTCCATTATTCTACAATTGTGGAACAATGGAATAGTAGAACAAGAGGCATATTATGAAAACTCGCGCTATTCCAAACTTTGTGCAAACTGCACTGTTCCTCTCTATTCAGGGTTATGATTTTTTCAAATTCATTAGGATGTTTAAAGGTATAAACTGAACTCAACCACTTGCATCCCCTTCTCTTTGAAAGAGAAGGGGAGAGGGGATGACACACCCTACCCCCTCTCAAGAGGGGATGAGTTTGGATTGACAATGGGCGGTTAATTACCCCAAAGAGTAATCTGTGTCTATCCCTGCCTCGCACCTATCCTAAATTCGGCGCTTGACATCCTCGGCCCTTCGTCTTTGCGAAGAGGAGAGGCGGGCGTGGAGGATAGGTGCGGGGTGAATGTCCATCTGCGTGCCCGCCCTGACCGTTGGCTCTGCATCTTGACACAACGGGGAGGTTTGGCTTTGCATTCTTGCTCAACGACCAGGGTGGTTGCAGTCTTCCCTTGACCCGCTAGAAAAATAGGCGAAGTAGTTGGGCCAGGAAAATCTGTGTAATCAAGACCGTTGGAAACTTTTTCCACGGTCTTATTATACTACATTTCATTCAAGATTTGAACTCTTTTTCAGCAACTTTTTGAGAGCATCTCCTTAATTTCTTTTATCATATTTGCTCTGGGCACACTTCGCTGACCTACCCTCGCTTGTAGCCATGCTTGACGCTCCTTAATCTCTGAGGGTAATTCGTGACCTGCCCCTATAATTCTCATATTTTTAATGGAGATTTCTCCTTTTTCAAATTCAATTGAACCGGCGATAATGACAATTGGTATCCTTTTGCGGTCACAATATTCCAATTGCTTGCGCAAACTTTTCTCCATTCCCGTATAAAGTTCTGTCTTAATGCCTGCCTGTCGGAGCTCCTGGGCAATCTTTTGGTATTCCTTCAGGTAAGTCTGGTCCATTACCGTTACCAATACCTGTGCGGTTGAGGAGGAAAGGTCTACCAGACCAAGTTTTTGTAATGCCGCAAAAAGGCGGTCCACTCCAATAGAAATTCCAGTCGCCGGAATTTCCTCACTCAAAAATCGCTTTACTAAACCATCATATCGCCCCCCCCCAAAAACACTTCCGTATTCGGTGGCATCTAAAAAGATAGTTTCAAAGACTGGTCCAGTATAGTAATCTAAACCTCTGGCTAAACTCAAATCAATCACCACTTTCTCTTCACTAATCCCTGAGGCGGAAAGACATTCATCAATCTGTCGCAATTCAGAGATACCTTCTTCTGCCCCCGGAATATCCTTAAAGAGTTGGCTTACATTTCCTAGAATCTCGGTACGTCTTTTTCTTGTAGGGGTTTGATTAATCAAACCCCTACTGAGGAATTCCTCAAGGCAGCGCACCTGATTTTCTTCTAACCCTAGACCAGGAATCCTGTCGCCAGAAGCATCAATTCTACCAGTGGTTAATTCCTGCTTTACTGCCTCTAATCCCTGTTTATCAAGTTTATCCAGAACTCGAAAGACATCTTTGGCGGTGTCTTCGGGAATATTGGCGAAAGCCATCAAGCTATTTAGAATTTTTCGGTTATTGACTCTTACCTTGTAGTTCAACATTCCCAGAGCTTCTAAGGTAAAAACAGTAGCAGAAATAATCTCGGCATCCGCAATCATTGATTCACAGCCAACAGTATCAATATCAAATTGGATAAATTCTCTAAAGCGTCCTGGTCCCGGCTTATCCATTCGCCAGACACTGGCGATTTGATACCGTTTAAACGGCTTTGGTAGTTCTTTGTACTGGGCTATTACGCGGGATAGTGAAGCAGTCAAATCAAAGCGCAAAGCAACTTCATTGCCCTCAACATCTTTAAATTCATAGAATTCTTTGCTTGCCTCTTCCCCGCAACTCAAAAGCGTCTCTTTGTATTCCAAGGCCGGTGTTTCCAGAGGCTCAAAGCCATACAGTTCATAGACCTTTCTGATAGTATCAATCATCTTTTGTCGGGCAATCATTTCGGCAGGGAAATAATCCCGAAACCCTTTCAAGATGCGAGGTTCAATAACAGAAATTTTAGTCTTTTTCATAATGGAAATTGTAGGAGCAATTCTGCGGAAATTACCCCCTAAATTTTAACAAAAGATGGTTTCTTCTCTCTTAGAACCCACAGAAATGATAGAAATCTTCACTCCCACTAATTCCCGCAGGCGATTGAGATAAGCCTTGCATTGTTTTGGTAAATCTTTATATCTCCGCACTCCTTTTATTGACTGATTCCATCCTTCCATTTCTTCATACACCGGAGTGCAGTCTTTCAAAATCTCAGTATATGCGGGAAATTCTGAGATGATTCTATTTTTATATTGATAGGCAGTGCAGATTTTTATTTTCGGAGCCTTATCCAAGACATCAAGTTTAGTAATGGCTAAGGAATCAATTCCAGAAAGTCTAACTGAATACCGCACACCTACTGCATCAAACCAGCCACAGCGCCGTGGACGACGAGTAGTTGAGCCATACTCCCTATCTTGCTCCCGGTCAACAAAATCTGCTTCTGCTGGAAATTCCGTGGGAAATGGTCCGGCACCCACTCTGGTAGTATAAGCCTTAGCCACACCCAAAACCTGGTCAATCTCTGTAGGACCGACACCACTGCCAGTGCAGGCACCGCCAGCCACAGTATTTGAAGCAGTCACAAAAGGATAGGTGCCGAAATCTATATCCAACAGTGTCCCTTGCGCCCCTTCAAACAAAAGATTTTTGCCTCTCTTAATCACTTGGCGCAGAATTAAAGAAATATCTGTAATATAATCCCTCAATTTTTCAGCATAGCCCTTGTATTCAGTAATTATCTCCTCAATATTTAGCCCTTGATATTTATAGAATTCTTGCAACAGAAAATTTTTTTCTGAGAGATTTCTTTTGAGATTTTCGGCAAAATATTCAGGATAAAGTAAGTCAATCATTCTCAAACCGGTTCGTCCCATCTTGTCAGTGTAAGTCGGTCCAATACCTTTATGGGTAGTGCCTATCTTATCCGCACCTCTCTTCATTTCTTTGGCTTCATCAAGGAGTCTATGATAGGGAAGTGTTAAGTGAGCTCGTTCACTCACAAACAGTCGTCCCTCAGGTTTAATTCCTCTTGTTTTGAGATAATTAATTTCTTCTAATAGTGCCTTGGGGTCAATCACTACTCCATTTCCAATAAGGCAAATTTTGCGGGGTCGCAAGATTCCTGAAGGAATGAGATGCAAGACGAATTCCTTATCTCTGATGACTACGGTGTGCCCAGCATTAGCCCCCCCCTGATACCGGATAATAATGTCGGCTTTTTGGGAAAGTAAATCAACAATCTTTCCCTTTCCTTCGTCACCCCATTGGGTGCCTACCACTACGGTATTACACGGCTTTCTTTTTCTTTTCATAGAGATACTCGGGCTCTCCTTTGTTTAAGATTACTTCTTTAGAAATAATACACCCTTTGAGGCCGATTTTAGAAGGTAAGTGATACATAATATCAAGCATCACTTCTTCCAAGACTGCTCGTAAACCTCTTGCCCCGGTGCCTCGTTTCATAGCCAATTCAGCTACTGTTTCTAAAGAACCGGAGGCAAAATTAAGGTCAACTCCTTCCATTTCAAAATATTTTTGATACTGTTTCACTAAAGCATTTTTGGGTTTAGTTAAGATTTCCACCAAGGCGTTTCTGTCCAGTTCGTCAAGTGAGCAAACTACTGGGATTCTGCCGATTAGTTCAGGAATCAATCCGTATTTAAGAAGGTCGTCGGGCACCACACAAGCCAGGATTTCACCTACCAGTTTTTTGCCTTTGGCTCTAATCTCCGCACCGAAACCCATTGATTGAGAGCCAATTCTGGACTCAACAATCTTCTCCAAACCGTAAAAGGCTCCACCGCAGATGAAGAGAATGTTCTTGGTATTCATTTGAATCAATGGTTGTTCAGGATGTTTTCTTCCCCCCTGCGGCGGAACATTAGCTACTGTTCCTTCCAAAATTTTTAATAACGCCTGTTGCACTCCTTCTCCAGAGACATCTCGAGTAATTGATGGCCCCTCGGATTTACGCGAAATTTTGTCAATCTCATCAATATAGACGATGCCAATTTCTGCTTTTTTCAAATCATAATTAGCAGATTGTAATAACCTAACTAAAATATTTTCTACATCTTCACCCACATAGCCGGCTTCTGTTAAAGTAGTAGCATCAGCGATGGCGAATGGAACATGAAGGAGACGAGCTAATGTTTGAGCTAAAAGTGTTTTACCAGTGCCAGTCGGTCCGATTAAGAGAATATTGCTTTTTTCCAGTTCTACGGCAGACCTGTCCGCCGTAAGTGTGGCGGAGGAATTGAGACCCTGACAAAGAATTCGTTTATAATGGTTATAGACGGCTACTGACAAAATCTTCTTTGCCCTTTCTTGTCCAATGACATAATCGTCTAGAGCCTTTTTGATTTCAGTTGGTCGTGGTAGGTTTTCCTTGGTATCAATCCCTTTGAGAGCTTTCTCCCGTTCAATCATTTCATAGCAGATTTCCACACATTGGTCACAGATTGAGATATTCTCAGCGGTAATCAGTCGGTTGACCTGGTGAGCTTTTCTATGACAAAATGAACACTGTTGTTCAAGATTGGGAAGATACATTCGTGCCATTTTTCCTCCTCATTTCAGTATTGGTAATGTCAAATTTAACCATGGAATCACGGAAATATTGAAAAATCTAATTAACTATCCTACTAATTTCAGTGTCTCCTTAATTCCGTGCTTTAGTGGTAAAGTTTCTATGGTTTCATATCTTGTTCTATCTTTTTCACCTGGTGACGGGTTTCCACTACTTCATCAATTATTCCGTATTCCTTAGCTTCGGTAGCAGACATCCAAAAATTTCGGTCAGTGTCTTTGGCAATTTTATCCATTGGCTGTTTGGTGTGATGCGACAGGATTTTATTGAGTTGTTCTCTGATTGTCAGCATTTCCCGCGCGTGAATTTCAATATCTGTGGCTTGGCCAGAGATGCCGCCCATCGGTTGATGAATCATAATCCTTGAATGCGGCAGGGCTGACCGTTTTCCCTTGGTACCGCAGGCTAAGAGCAGGGCTCCGAGGCTGGCCGCCATACCCATACAGATAGTCGCCACATCTGGTTTGATATATTGGATGGTATCATAAATCGCTAACCCTGAAGCTACTGAACCTCCCGGAGTATTAATGTAAAGTGATATGTCCTTTTCAGGGTCTTCGGCTTCCAAAAAGAGAAGTTGGGCAATGATGAGATTAGCCACCATATCTTCAATGGGTGTACCGATGAAGATAATCCGTTCCTTCAACAGTCGTGAGTAGATGTCGTAAGCTCTCTCACCACGACCACTTTGTTCAATAACGATTGGTACTAGTCCCATAATAAGAATCTCCTTTTCTTTTCTGGACTTTTAGGTTTTTCTTTTTTAATAATTTCTTCTATAACTTCAGCATTGGCATACAAACAATCTATCGCCTTCTGTCGGCGGATTTCATTTTTTAGATGTTCCAATTCCTCTCTGTCCTGCACAAATTTTTGCTTGATTTTCTCTTTGCTTTTTTGTTGAGAAATAGCTATGCTCTCAAAATATTTTTCTAAATCTTCTTCCGTTGATGTTAAATTCTGTCGTTTAACAACTTCTTCCAGAAATAGCATTCTTTTAATTTCCCAGATGGCCGCTAGACGATAGGACTCACGGATTTTTTCTTCGTCTAAAGTTTGATTCTTTTGCCGGTGTTTCATATCTTCTACAATGGCATCCAAGGAATTTTTAATCATTGATTCTGGGAGTTCAAAAGGATTCTCCTCAATAAGTGTATTAAGAATCTTTGTTTTGGCGGACTGAATTGACCTTTGTTCTTCGTTCAATCTCAATTGTTCTCTAAGTCTTGTTCTCAGTTCCTGAAGATTTTGGAATTCTCCTACTGTCTTAGCAAATTCATCGGAAAGTTCAGGGGCTTTCTTTTCTTTTACCTCTTTTGCCTTTACCAAAAAAGATGCCCTTTGACCAGCAAGTTTTTGATTTTGATGGTCTAAGGGATATTCTACCACGATTCTTCGTTCTTCATTTATCTTAATACCAATCAATGCCTCATTGAAGTCTGCGAGAACCTCAGGTGAACCCAGTTCAAACGCGTAATTTTCCACTCTTTCACCGATGATGGGCAATCCATACTGGTCTAACAATTGATAATCTACAGTCAGCAAATCGCCTCTCTTGGCTTCGTTTTCAGAGGGAGTGTATTCTGCATAGAGATTTTGCAAGGACTCTAATTCTTTTTCCACATCTTCGTCGGTAATTTCCTTGATTTCTCGCTTTACCGTAATGCCCTTATATCTTTGTAGAGGAATTGGAGGCATCACTTCCAATTTCGCCTTAAACTTGAGAATTTTGTCTTCGGTCACAGAGAAATCTTCAATAATACCTTCACTAACAGGAGAGAGTCCGGTTTCTTTCAAAGCCTCTTTGTAGATTTTGGGAATGAGGTTATCAATTGCTTCTTGTTCAATGGCTGGGCCGAATCGGGCTTTGAGGATTTCCTTTGGCACCTTTCCTTTACGGAAGCCGGGAATTTTCGCTTTGCGGGCGTAGGAATTGTAGGTCTCTTCAATTGCCTGTTTCACTCTTTCGGGGGGAACCTCAACTTCCAGAACCCTTTCATAGGTCTTTGTTTCCTTAACTTCTACTTTCAAGTTCTACCTCCGGTTTTCCATCTGCTCCTTTAAAAAAGGGGGTGCAGGAAGATTTTACATTTTGGTCATCATTTTTGAAAGACTATTATATCCTCAACGCCAATCTTACCTTTATCTGCTTTTGATAGACCGTGTTCAATAATGTCAACAACTTTAAAACCGACAGACTTTCCCAAGTCGGCTAATATAGAGGATGTTTCAATCACTTCCTCCTTACCGCGAATAAGCCACAAGTGATATTTACTGATAACCATAAGATAGTATTTCTCCCTCTTTAGAACTCTATAACATTGCCCAAACGAAAGTTTCATCATCTTGAGATAATTCTCAACTATTTTAGATTTGTAGACCCTCCGGGATTCATTGAGCAGTTTTATCAGGTTAAGACTTGACTGAGGTAACTGGATTAAAAAATATCTGTCACTAACCATAAGTGGCAATTGCTCTGCATATTTCGTTTCATCTCTGTGTTTTGATTCATAAAACACTTTTGTGGACGGCCATATTAAATCCTCATCAAATCCAAGAATCAAGATAGATGGCTTATTATTGCCAATGTAATCCAGTGCATCAAAATAAGGTGGAGAGGTAAGAATGCCATCTATTGAATTATCAGGAATCATTGACATATTTGTGGAGTCACTTTTTGCGTTTCAAGAATAGTTGAGAGTATGGATTAATATTCAAGGATTTGGTTTGCGAATTAACATCCTTTACCTTTAATCCTATCTCAAGAAGTATAGCTTTAACTTCATCTACAGTTTTGGCTTCAAAAATGATGTATATTTCTCTTAAGAATGTTACCTTTTTAACTATGCTTACGATCTCACGAACAGGTATTCTCGCAAGTAGGCCCTGTCCTTCACCAAGATAAGCCAATCGGGTCATTAAATGAATTACTTGGTCATCAAGCAAACCAAAGGGGCTTTCTCTCATCAAAACGGCGAGAGTTTTTATAAAATTTGTCTTTATCCCCAATAATGCATCAAATTCCTTTTGGGCAAAATAGACCTCATCCGGGTCTCTTAAATCAAATTTTATTTTCCCTAAACAAAATAACTTGTTCATTTAGTGGCGCATAATTTTTGCTGATTAAGGGTAGATGAAAACTCTCTAATCCGCTTTTCTGCCAATTTCACATATTCTTTATTCACATCATATCCGACATAATGGCGTCTGGTTTTTATTGCGGCAATAGCAGCCTGTCCGCTTCCTATAAATGGGTCTAAAACAACCTCCCCCTCAAAAGTGTAAAGTTGAATCAATCTGTAAGGTAATTCTATGGGAAAAGGAGCAGGATGTCCAACTTTTGTAGCAGGTTCTGCAGAAAATGTCCACACACTTTTTGTAAATTCAAGAAATTCCTCTTTAGAAATTGTGCTCTTTCCTCCGGGATTTCCTCTTGAAAACATACCTTTAGAAAAAATCAAAATATATTCGTGAATATCCCTCAGCGTGGGGTTTTTAGCAGAAAGCCAGCTACCCCAAGCGGTTGAGGGACTACCACTTGAGGCTTTATTCCAGATGATTTCACCACGCATTAGAAATCCTAAATCAAGCATATCCTCAACAATAAAAGCATGAAGGGGAATATACGGCTTCCTTCCTAGATTTGCAATATTTATGCATGCTCTTCCACTAGGGACAAGAACTCTTTTAACTTCGCCCCAAACTCTTTTCAAAAATGCTCTATACTCATTTAGAGTAAGATTCTCGTCATACTCTTTTCCTACATTGTAAGGAGGAGAAGTAACCATCAAATGAATGCTATTATCGGGCAATTCTTCCATTCGTTCACTTGTTTTGCAGAAGATCTTATCTATAAATTCAGAAGCTATAGAATTCTCTATATATTTGATTATTTCCTCTTTAGGTAACCCCTCATATAACCTGCTTGTGTAGAATGGAGTAGAATCGTGGTTGATTCTTCCCGGAGAACCGAAAGCACTTGTTTTAGTCCCTCTTCTTCTTTGATTAAGTCCCATTCTATTCTTCCCTCCAGAGGTCAACCCATCTTTTATACGAATTAAACTCTATCTTGTTTCTTTCCCAATTTATTACGATACTCTTGGAGTCGCCATCTTCAACCAAATTTGACAGTGCTTCTTTAGTAATTTCAACACCTCTTGGATTTGTCCCCGCCTTAGGAAGTTTAATATAATTTTCTCTACCTATTTTATCAAAAAGCCTCTTTTGAACCTCCAGTGGAATAAAATAAAATCCTCCGAGGTCATTCCAGTTAATCTGCACAAGTAAAATATCACAATGAGGGTAATAGTCTTTACGAAATTCTTTTGCTTTCTGGGCGTCAACTGTCCATATCAATTTGACGCCACTGAAACTTTTACCTGTAATCGTTTTAACGGATACAGGTTCTCCAAATAATTTTGCATCCACTTCTGGCTCGGTAATGGGAATCTCAGTCTCAACATTTGTTTCGCCAAATTTGTAGATGAGCAAAGCAACTATTATCCTTTCACGAACAGAACCAACTTCCATTCCGGTTTTCCCTGCTCTGGAAGATTCTAATTCTGCAAGTTGAAATAGATAGGGTAATCTTCTTTTTATTTTCTCTACAAGTTTTTCATCTTCAAATATTTCTAACAAATGACTTGACATTTAAATCCTCTTTCTCTTCACTTCTGGATACTGGCTAAATTATGAGTCCTTTCAAAGCCTTTAACATTTTACTCTTTTCCTTAATATCTTCTATCAATTTCAAGAATTTATCTTGTTTTATATTTATAATTTTATGGAGTTCCTCACCCACCTCAGATAAACTATACGCTTTCACATCCACTCCTGCATCCTTTGCTACTTTCAAAATCCATTCTTCTAATCGTGGACATAATACAATTAGATGGTTTTGATTGTTCTCATCGTATAGTGCTTCGTCAACTAATTATCGCTATCATGTTTCTGGTAATTTCTATGAAAGAAATATTTATGTATAGCCTTCGCCATATTAGATGGCCAGCGAAAATTACTCCCTGCAATAACCTTCTTGTAAAGGTCACCAAACACTGGCTCAATAGGATTAAGCCAGGGGCTGTAGGTGGGCAAGGCCAAGACTTTGAGCACAGCCTTG
>JBFLXN010000091.1:0-10723 GCA_040755715.1 Candidatus Edwardsiibacteriota bacterium | reverse complement strand
ACTAATTCAACAAACACGTAAATTACAAAATCGCATTTCCAAAACTGATTGGGAACCAAAGGAGATCAATTTCCCGGTCTACACAAATAATCTAAATTTTTTTCTTGAAAAGGTCTGAAGCAATACAGAATCATTGATATTCTTCAAGACCCGAAATCTAAACAGCGACTTTGGCGTGAAGGATTTGAAAAATATTACCCCCTGGGTATAGATGATACCGATTATTCTGTTCTACGTTTCACAGGACAGTGGGGAAAATATTACTACGGCTTGGCTACAGTAATCTTTGAACTTTAGGATAAAATCAACTTAAAGGTTGGATATGATGAAAAATAGAAGGTTAATGGCAGAGGCGAGAAGCAATAAAAATGGCGACAGTATAAAAAGGAGGGTTTAATTGAATATTTATGTAGGAAATCTGGCGCGTGAGGTCACCGAAGAGGATTTGCGACAGGTTTTTGGAGTCTTCGGACAGGTAACAACCGCCACTGTTATAAGGGATAAGTTCAGTGGTGAATCAAGAGGATTCGGATTCGTGGAGATGCCCGCCAGAACTGAAGCCCAGTCTGCAATTAACAGTATGAATGGCAAGGAATTAAAGGGAGGAACGCTTAATGTTAACGAGGCTCGTCCTCGCTCTAAGGGCCGTCGAGGTGGAGGAAGACGAAGTGGAGGGCGGCGCTTCCGGTAGGGAGCACTCGGCTATAAATAGTTATTACTGAAAAACCACAGCCTCGCCCGGAAGCTACGGCTGAGAGCTACGGCCGAGGGATTACACAGATTTGAAAGTATAGTTAGAGATTGGATAAGGCAGGTCGGTTAATGCTTGCCACAACAGCACAAACCACGACACTCGCTCATTTAGTTTCGCTCGGGTGAAGCTCAGTTCAAAATGCATTGTGTGTGTTCCACGCCGCCCGCTACGAGAGAAAATTAGTTGTTCATAGGCGGTGGTCGGCATGGCGTGGTTTGTGCACACGACAGGCAAAATGTTGCTTCGCTCCATTTTGCCTGTCGGCTCGGCTGGTTATAGTTCGGCTTCAGGCTTGCTTTCGCCAAAGGCGAAGCCGAAGGCTTCGCATAGCTCCGCCGTTATACGCCGTTGGTCGCATAAAACAGAGATGAAAACATGAAAAAGAAAGAAACAATTACAATTGAAGGTGAAACCATTAAAATTAAAGGTTCTGTGGCTCGGCATGAAATTGTGAAAAAAGTTGTAAACATATTTATTGCTACCGAAAGCCACCAAAGAGGACACGGGGTAAAATTTCGTTATCCTGTGGAGAATTTATCAATTGGCAAGAAACTTTTTATTTTCAGACCTGCAGGGTTAAATAAATGGAACTTTGATTTTAAAGTAGAAGTACTAGAGGAATTTGGATTGGGGAGAGGAACACACGATGAAATCAGAAAGGACTTTCAGAAGAAGAAACATGAAAATCCACAAAGATTTAACGATTTATTAGACGCTCTCACCACCCTCTACAACTGTTCAGAAAATGATGTTGACCGATTGCTAAAAAACCATTCTGATTTACAAAGGTCATTTAAAACAGGTGCAAAAGTAGATATTCTTTTGAAAGTAGTAAAATGGATGTTTATTATGGAAGATATTGTTTATTGGAATTACAAAGGGCGAGCAATGTTATATAATGCTATAAAGGAGGCGTAGATATGACCAAGAATAATATTGAAAGTTACTTGAATAAAGTGTTCTTAAAAGATGTCATGGAACTTTTGAAGGAACTCCCAGATAAGTGTGTTGATATGATCTATGGCGATCCAGATTATAATGTCGGAATAAAGTATGGTGATAAATCATATACCAGAACTTTTGATGAATATATTGAATGGTATGTTGACTTAGCAAAAGAATCTATTAGGGTACTCAAAGATAAGGGTAATATGTTTCTAATCAACTATCCAAAACAAAATGCCTATTTACGAGTTGAATATCTGGATGATGTTTGCTATGAAGTCTCGGATTATATTTGGGTTTATAATACAAATGTGGGACATTCCCCTAATCGTTTTACTACTGCCCATAGAAGTATATTGCATTGTAGAAAGACAAAAGATAACAAATTTTATAAAGAAAATGTGGTAGTCCCCTATAAGAATCCGACAGATAAGCGAATTTTACAAAACTTGGCTAATGGTTCAAAAGGAAGAATGCCTTACGATTGGTTCTATTTTGATTTGGTCAAAAATGTAAGTAAAGAGAAAACATTTCATTCTTGTCAAATCCCACAGAAACTCTCTGAAATGTTAATTAAATCCTGCACTATGCCAAAGGATATTGTTTTGGTTCTATTCGGCGGGAGTGGTTCTGAAATAGAAATCTGTAAGGTGCTCAACAGACAATATATTTCAGCTGAAATTGATGAAAAATATCATAGGATGATTCTCTCTCGGTTGAGTAAAGGAAAAATTGAAGAAAAATATCGTCTGAATATGAAAAAATATGAGCTCAAAAATATTCAAACACAACTTACACTTCTTGAAGAGCAGAAAGAATATTTAGTTGCGAAGGAGAAAAAATAAAATAACAATAGGCGACCAACAGCGTATAACACATATTAAAGATTTATTCCTGAACCACTGAGCCTGTCAGGGGCAGGTTCTGTCAGGAACAGGTTTGTTAAGAGAAAAATTTCCTATAACGAATTTTTGTTTTTTCCAAAAAGAAGGGCTGAATAAACTATATGCTCAAAGAAATAAAACTAAGAGAATTAAATCCCAAGAAATTTATACAAGATAAAGTCAAAGAGATTTCTTCTGTTGTCGGTGACAATATAGCCATTAATGCCTTATCCGGCGGTGTAGATTCTTCAGTAGTTACTATCTTGGGGCACAGAGCCTTAGGCGATAGGCTGAAAACATATTTTATAGATAATGGCATAATGAGAGAAGATGAACCACAACATATCATTTCATTGTTCAAAGATTTGGGAGTGAAAGTTGAACCGGTAGATGCCAAGGAGACTTTCTTTGCTAGACTGAGAGACATCACTGACCCGGAAGAAAAAAGAGAGGCTATCACTCAAGCATTCTACAAAGATGTATTTGGCAAGATTGTGAGAGAAAGCGGCGCCAAGTATCTCTTCCACGGCACAAACTATACAGATGTGGAGGAAACTGTTGCAGGAGTTAAGAGACAACACAATATCCTTGGGCAACTTGGGATTGATACAGAACAAGTGTATGGCTACAAGGTCATAGAGCCATTGGTTCAGCTCAGAAAAACAGGTGTGAGAAAGGTGGCAAAGACTCTTGGTCTACCAGAAGAAATATACAATAGACCACCTTTTCCCGGTCCTGCTTTAGCCACGAGAATAATAGGAGAGGTTACACCAGAAAGGGTAGGGATTGTAAGAAAAGCTACAAAAATTGTTGAAAAAGAATTACGCCGCATAAAGGCATTTCAATATCTGGCAATTCTGCACCAGGATAAAGTTACTGGCGTAAGAGAAGGAAAGAGAGATTATGGTTTACAGATAGAGGTCAGGTGTTGGGATAGCAAAGACGCAGTGATAGGTTCACCAACAAGGCTTCCTTACAAGATTTTGGATAGGTTAGCAAAAAAAATAACAACAGAAGTACCGGGTGTTGTGAGCGTTACTTATAACATAACTAAGAAGCCACCCTCAACCATAGAAGCTGTCTAACTGAAATCTTTGCTAGTAGCGAAAGCGAGCAGAGAAGAAAAGGAGAAGAGAGGGAGATAACAGGTTCGAAAGATGAAAGCGCTGGTTGTTTTTTACTCAAGAACAGGAAGAACAAAAAAGATTGCTGAACATATCGCCGATATTCTTAAATGTGATATGGAAGAAATTTTTGATACAACAAGCAGAGCAGGTCTCCTGGGGTACATCAGGGCTGGAAGAGATGCTACTTATAAAAAGCTCACTACCATTAGAAAGACTGAAAAAGAGCCTTCATTGTATAATATTGTAATTATCGGGACTCCGGTGTGGGCATTCACTATGTCACCAGCAGTGAGAACATATATTACTGAAAATAAAGACAAATTTGAAAAGGTAGCATTCTTTTGTACAGAAGGTGGTGTAGGAGGTGAACAGACATTGAAAGAAATGGAAGTTTTATGCGGGAAAAAACCGCTAAGTTTACTTGAACTGAGAACAGAAGAAATAATGCGAGGAAAACATATTCAAAAAATAAAAGAATTTATAGAAAAAGTGAGGTGTCAAAATGAATCCTAATATTCTGCTTATTCCAATTTTGCTGCCTGCAGTTATCGGTGGCATCTGCCTTCTGATTCCTTCAAAAATCAAATGGCCGAAAGAATGGTTGGCAATTCTTACTTCTTTAATACTTTTGGTTCTGGCAGGAAAGCTTTTTGCTTTGAAAGAATTGAGACTTCTCATTCCTTGGACAAGTTTCGGGATTGACTTTGACCTTCGCCTCTACTATTTCAGTAAGTTTATCTTATTGGCGGCCGCTGGTTTTGTAGTTTTGCTCTCTATTTATTCTGTGAGCAAAATGTCTAACTGGCGAAGACTTCCTGAATATTATAGTTATTTTCTTCTGACAGCGGCTTTCACCAATGGTGCTATTCTGGCGAACAATTTTGTTGTCCTCCTCTTCTTCTGGGAGGCATTACTCATTACTCTGTACGGTCTAATTACGATTGGTGGAAGTGAATCCTGGAGAACAGCGCTCAAAAGTTTTGTGATTGTGGGTGTTTCTGACTTCTTGATGATTCTCGGGATTATAATTCTCTGGAATATTACAGGAACTTTGACAATGTCCGAGATTCACATTCCGACTACTGGTTTGGCGGCGGTAGCTTTCGTTCTAATGGCTATTGGCGCGTTAGCCAAAGCCGGGGCTATGCCATTTCATCAGTGGATTCCTGATGCGGCTATAGACGCACCAGTGACAGTGATGGCTTATCTGCCGGCTTCCCTAGAAAAGCTTTTAGGCATCTATCTTTTGGCCAGAATTTCCCTGGATTTCTTTATCATCAAGACGAATGACCTATTTAGTATTATCCTGATGACGGTAGGTGCGGTAACCATTGTCTTTGCTGTCTTGATGGCGCTTATTCAAAAGGACTTTAAAAAACTTCTTTCATTTCATGCAATCAGTCAGGTAGGCTATATGGTGCTCGGTGTAGGCACAGGAATTCCGATTGGCATTGCCGGCGGTATCTTCCATATGCTCAATCATGCGATGTATAAATGCTGTCTCTTTTTAAGTGGTGGTTCTGTAGAATATCGGGCTGGCACTACCGAGTTGAAAAAACTTGGCGGCTTGGGGAGAGAGATGCCAATTACCTTCTTCTGTTTTTCTGTAGCGGCTCTGTCAATCTCCGGCGTCTGGCCGTTTAATGGATTTGTCTCAAAAGAGATGGTTTTCCACGGTTCTTATGAAACGGGCTACATCATTTTTCCCATTGCCGCCTGGATTGGGGCAATCTTTACATTTGCTTCATTCTTGAAACTCGGACATTCTACATTTCTTGGCCCAAGAACAAAAGATATTCCTAAAGTGAAAGAAAGTAGCGTCTCGCTTTTGATTCCTATGCTTGCTCTGGCTTTTGGTTGTATTCTCTTCGGTCTATACAGCAAACTTCCTTTGAAATTCTTGATTGAGCCGATTTTAGGCGAGCATCCAGAAATCGTTCACGAACATCATCTTGAATTCTGGCGAGAAGGGCTAAATCTCATCAATCCCATTGCCGGCATTTCTGTGCTTTGCCTTGTGATTGCTCTTTTGATTCACACTTATGGCTGGAAGAAGCAGGAAGAGAAGGCACATCTGGCTTCTGAAGTAATTCATAATTTGCCGGTCTTACACTGGATTTATGAAAGAGCAGAAGAAAGGGTCTTTGACCTTTATCATCAGGGAATGAAATTAGCCAGAGGGTTTTCTCAAGTTGTCTTCGTGGCGATTGACAGGGCGATTGACTGGATTTATGAGAAGGCGATTGTTCAAACCGGTAGGGTATTTACCGAAGGTTTGCGAGGAGTTCATACTGGGTATTATTCTACCTATCTCTCCTGGTGTATTGCAGGACTGGTGGCCATTGTGGCGATTTTGGGTTGGGTGTTAAAATAATGCGAATAGCCAAAATTTATCTTGATACAACAATCCCCAATTATGCATTTAATGAACATGCTCGCGCCTAGCAAATTCAATTTTTTATAAGGAAACCAGTCCCGACGAAGTCGGGAATTTCCTGCTCTCCTGGATTCCTTATGAATATGTTCTTGACAAACAAAAATCGGCAAGTGAATTATTTGAATGCACTAAAGCAAAGAAATATGAAGGTTATATTTCAGATGTAGTAATAAGAGAATTATCAGAGACTAAAGACGGTATTCTGCGAGAAAAATTAGTTCAATTCGTAAAGGAGTTTTCTGTATTAGAAATTACGGATGAATGTATTTCTTTAGGGAATGAATATGTGGAGAAAAAAATCATACCTGAAGAAAATATGAATGACGCTTTACATATTGCTTTTGCAACTGTCTATGAGATGGATTTTTTAGTTAGTTACAATTTTGAACATATCGTGAAAATAAAGACGATTGATAGAATAACAGCGATAAATCTTTTATTAGGATATAAAACCCCAAGGATAGTTATTCCTGAGGAGGTAATAGATGTATAAAGTATCAGAACTTAATCCAAAAGATACAGTGCTTGATGAGATTCACGAGATTCAAAAAAAGATTTATGAAGAAGACAAACATTTGTCTCTGGAAGGGAAGAAACATAAATTTATTATAGTTCGGGAAGAATTTTGTAAGAAACTCGGATGGCATCCTAAAGTTGTATCACGTACAGAAGAGGTTAAAAACTATGAATTATAGAGAAAGAATAACCGTAAATCCCAATGTGATGCTCGGTAAGCCTGTAATTAAGGGGACAAGAATAACCGTTGAGCTTCTGCTAAGGAAACTTGCAGAAGGAGCTTCAATAGAAGAATTGTTAGAAGTATATCCGCATCTAAGGAGAGAAGATATCTTGGCGGCACTTTCTTACTCTGCTGAGGTAATATCAAAGGAGGAACTAATTGCTACTTAAGATTCTCGCTGATGAGAATGTTGATTATAGAATAATTAATGAGCTGGTAGATAGAGGTTTTGAAGTTATCTCCGTTTTGAAGAACTACAAGGGAGCATCAGACAAAGAAGTCTTAGAACTGGCGAGAAAAGAGAATACTTTGCTTCTAACTGAAGATAGCGATTTTGGAGAATGGATTTTTGCCTACGGGGAAAGAAATGTAGGCGTAATATTTTTGAGATACAAATCTGAAGAAATGGAGAATACTTGTAGGTCTGTAGTTAGGGTGCTTTTTGAGTATGGAAGTTCTCTATATGGAAAATTTGTTGTCATTTCCGAGAGTAAGATAAGAGTTAGAGAGATTCCTTATTATGAATAATCATTGAGATTTCAATGTGAAGTGGCAACATCAAGTTGTTGCTTGTTTTACCTGTCTGGTGTATTGCGGGACTGGTAGCAATTGTGGCGATTTTGGGTTGGGTGTTAAAATGATTATGACTCTTTTACTGTAAGTAATCAATTGCTGGTGAAAGGTAAGAAGTATTTGAGATTATAATTTTTTGTTTATCAATATCTTACAGGAAGAGGTATGCAAAAATCAAGAAAAATCTAAAAATTTCTAAGAAAAATTTTAACAAAGTAGTGTCAATGTTCGAAGCGTGGCTGAGCTTTATCTTAGGCGGCGAAAGGCAAGGTCCATAGTTGCAGGAAAATGAAGTGGGGTACATATTCGATTGGGATCCCAAGAAGGCACAATCGAACCTCCGAAAGCACGGAGTCTCGTTCGAGGAGGCATCAACTGTCTTTGGCGATTCACTTGCACTCCTCATGAGAGATCCAGATCATTCTTTTGAGGAGGAGCGGTATCTACTGCTTGGCATGTCGATCCGTCAAAGGCTGCTGGTGGTTGCATTCGCAGAAAGGCCACCGCTAACACGGCTCATTTCTGTGAGACGGGCGACTCGGACGGAGAGGAGAAAATATGAAGAAGAAAGATAGCCATACTGGAGGAGCAGAAGAACGGGACACCATGCGACCCGAATACGACTTTTCGGAGGCAGTGCGGGGTGTCACTGCAGAGCGCTACGCAAAAGGCACAAATGTCGTCGTCATCGCACCTGAGGTTCTCGATGTTTTTTCGGACAGTACTTCGGTGAATGAAGCACTTAGAGCATTGGCGCAAGTTATCCGACACCGACTCGAAGCTCAAACGATATCCAAAAATGTCTAACCAGTCGTTGCAGCCGAGCGCCAAAGGCGGTGGCTGAGCTTTGGCTTTAGGCGGCAAGTGCCGAGATGGTGACATGGAGACAGCACATAGGTATTAAATACGAGTTATGCAGTCAAGCTGGAATTTCTTGCCAGCGTGAAAGCGAGATTATGGTTGTTTTTAAGCAAGAATTAAGAAGATCAACTTCAACAAATCCTGCAAGAAAAACAAACATCAACTGGCTTGTTAATATGCAAGGCGACAGCTCAAGTTACAATTTACTTGCATCAGGGCCTTTTGACTATGTCGCACAATGGAATCCTAGGCAACAAAAAAATTTTGGAACAGCTTATAGTCGATACACTAATGCAACTTCAAATATCACAGAAATGACAGTGACAGGCGAGTTTCAAGTTGTGCAAGGCATGCCTTATTTTGTTTCAGCCATGACTGAAAAAGACATTTATTGGACAGGCAAAATGCCCAAGCATGTGACGTTTGAGTTGAAATATGTGCCAGGGACATTTAGCGAAAACTACATTGTACTTCCTCTGGACACACAAATAAAAACTGCAAAAGATTTGTGTAATAAGTTAATTACAAAAGGGATTATGAATGGAAGCAGTACCATAACAAGATGGGATGCTTTACAACAACTGCCAGTGATTTTGCCTAAATGCCAACTAAATCCAAATATTTCTCTAGAACCTGGCGTTCCATATTTAATTAGAGTCACGAATTCTGGCAATTGGGTTCAAGAGTAATTACACCTAAATAGTAACAAACGAAAGATTTAAAAACTTCTTTTATTTTAGTTGTGAATGAAATTGTCAAAACTAATTGCAGGAACTATTTTGTTATGGAATTTATTATCTCCAAGAATAGTGAAAGGTATTGATGGATTTGTATTTGATTCATGGAATAGTCAAAAACCAGACTCTACAAATGTTTCATTAATAATTAATGACGGCTCTTCTGGAACTGGAACTTGTAAGATCCCCTATTTTGATATTTATGGTTATTGGGCCATCGATCCAAATGTTTTTAGTCCACCAGCTACACCAAGCGATACTGGACACATGTCTGCTTATTTAACAGTAAATTCAAAAACTTATATTACACATATGCGAAAAGGACCTCTTGATGAAGCTTCAATATTTCCAACAGCTTTTCTAGACGACCCTGATAAAGCTGTTATGGCACATGCTTTCGGCGTTTGGGATGTTAAAGATACAAGCAATGTTGCTGACACATTAAAAGCAGAAGGATGGTTGAAGAAAAATCCAGCTCAAAAGATAAAATTTATTAATTATTGTCTAAAGTATTCAGGACTTGACAGCACTAAAGTTGATACAAGTGATATTTTTCCTCAAGTTTATATCAATCTTGAGAAACAGGATTCATTATGGCTTCCAAGCGATTCTGCAACTGTAAGACTTTATAAGCAAAAAAGTGACACAACATGGCAAACTAAAGTCAGTTTTCTTTTAGACACTTTAAAATATGGCTGTGCTACAATGCTTGATTCTTTGATTTTTCCTTCGGAGCTTTCAGTTTTCCGCGATGCTAGCGCTGAAAGCGTCGGCGTTGATTCAAGTTATATTGTTGGCACGATTGTAACACCAAAAGGCAAGCTTAAGAATAATGGGACAATAACTCAAATTCCAAGATTTTACTTTTTCATTCGTGATAGTTTAACTAACAATGAAGTTTATAGAGATAGTTTAAATGTCTCGCTTGAAGGAGGCAAAGACAGCCTTGTTGCTTTTAGCAGTTGGACTGCAACGCCAGTCAGCAGTTATGCTGCGATATGCTCAACTGGATTGTCTGAAGATGTTAATTCTAATAATGATAAAAAAGTAAAATATTTTCAAGTTAAAAGTGTAACTGCGATAGAGCTTTCAGACTTTTCAGCTTATCCAACTGCTGATGGAAATATATTAACGTTGTGGAAAACTGAATACGGAGGCAATACAGCTTGCTGGGACTTAGAAAAAAGAATCCAAGAAGAACAGAATTGGCAAGATGTTGCAACAATTCCTTCTACAAATTCAAGTTATGAATATAAATATCTTGACAAAAATGTTAAGCGAAATATAACTTATAATTATCGCCTTGGTCAAGTTGATTTAGATGGTTCTGTCATATGGCATGGTCCTGTTTCTGTAACTGCTCTTGGCGGAAAAGGTCTTGAAAACTTTAAAATATGGCCAAATCCTGTAAAAGATTTGAGAGAGCTAAAAATAAGCAGAAGAGGAGATTATGGCATTTATAATGTTCTTGGTCAAAAAGTAGCAGAGATTAAAAATTGCGACAGAATTGATGTAAACTTGCCTTCTGGCGTTTATATGATAGTTACTGGTGAAAAATTATTTATTCCAACAAAAAATAGTGATTTCCAGTCTGATTATTTCTTGAGTATCCTCGGAAATTATGATATAATTTAAATGTCAAAAAATTTCCGAGGAGGTTAAAGAT
>JBFLXN010000090.1:0-10725 GCA_040755715.1 Candidatus Edwardsiibacteriota bacterium | reverse complement strand
GCTGGTAAAGTTTTTTTTGGCCCTCTATTATCAACAGCTGCTCAGCCACTATCTTCTTTAACTTGTGGTTTTCTTCTAATTATACCACAACTTTTCTTTAGTCCAGTCCTAACAGGGGCTAAAACGGCAGCCTTAATCCCAAATACGCAACAAAATTAGAGCTAAAGAAATTAATTGAAAAGGAATGGAAAAAACGAAAGCGATTTGAAATTCTTCCTCCTTATGAGAAAAATGGTGTAAGAGTAACAAGTCTTGAGGTTGCTGAGAAAACTTCAGAAGGCATTCTTGAAAACCGTATTTTTCTCATTGAAGAACAAAGTGTAATGAGATGTGATGTAGCGTTTAATATGAACCCGAGAGTCAAATGGACATACCAAGATTATATTAAGGTACTAAGAGAAGTAGGGTTCAGAAAAGTTCACTATCTCAAAAAACAAGGGCAGATATTCAACATAGGGATAAAATAAATGAAACTGTTACTTCATATAACAGCGGAGTCTGTTGAAAAACCCCTTAAATACAACATAATTTAGTATTTGACTTTTGACGAGGCTTACGCATTTGGAGAGATTTCATAATGAGGGTGAAATTATTGGCTTAGAGGGCTGGGCTTCTTTTATGCTGGAACCGTTAGACAAAATGGCGTTTCGCTTGAATGCCGAGCATTGAGGGAATAATGGGTGCTTTTGGAAAAAAAGTGATTAATAGGCAATATGAAAGGTAAGAGCGATGATAACGGCATTCACATTTTGACTCTCGGGCTGGCGGATGAGCGAGGGCTTCAGTAAGATGGGTAGACTGAAGAAGGATATGTTTAAGTATTGGAATTTGGAAAGTTCCAATACTTGATAATGAAAGTTTTTATTATAGAAATATGAATTTTACTGAAATAACACCATTTATTCCTAAAAGAATAAAAGCGCTTATAGAGAATAAATTAGAAAAAGTAGCGGGTAGTCTCCTTCTTTCTGATATTAGTGGCTTTACAAAGATGAGCGAAGCGCTCGCAACTATTGGTAAAGCTGGCACCGAAGAGCTGACCATGATTCTGAATAACTACTTTGGTGTAATGCTTGGAATAATAAAACAACACAAGGGTGAGGTGCTCAAATTTGGTGGTGATGCATTACTTGTCGCCTTTTATGGTGAACCTGCAGAAAAACAATCAGTCGCCAAATCCTGTGCAGAGACTATGCTATGATGAAAGAAATGGCAAAATTTAAGAGAATAGAGACGGGTGTTGGTCAATTTGATGTGTTGATGAAAGTGGCAGTTGCATCTGGCGAATGGAATGAGGTAATTCTTGGTGATAATAGAAGAAAAGAACTTTTCTTGGATGGAAAAGCTGTAAGAGCGCTAATTTTTATGGAAGAGAGCGCAAAAAGTGGCGAAATACTCGTAAAAGATGGCACGCAAACAAAAAGTATCAGGCGACAACCCCAAAGCTACAAGACACAAAATTTTGCGCCCTTCTTACCACAGGGGGTGCAAGCCTTTGTAGAAAAGGAAGCTATTGGTGAACACAGGGCAGTAACTGCGGTCTTCATAAATTTTGATGGCTATGACGAAGAAGAGCCTCAAGTAAATCAGCTTCAGTATTTGTTTACCAATATAATAAGTATAACCGAGAAATACCGAGGCTCACTGGCAAGGATTAATGCTCATAAAAAGGGCAGCAATCTTATGTTACTTTTTGGTGCTCCTATTTCTCATGGTGATGATGCAGAACATGGAGTGTTAGCTTCAATGGAGATTTCTAAACTTAACATTAAACCATTGAGGATTAGTACCGGGATGTGTAGTGGATTTGTGTATGCTGGAATAGTAGGTTCTGCTTGGCGCAAAGAATATACAGTTATGGGCGATGCGGTAAATACAGCAGAAAGGCTAATGGAGACTGCAAAACAAACAGAAGTAGTAGTTTCAGAATCTACATATAATCTGACCCATGCCAAAATAAACTATGAGGAGATAAAAAGTGCAAAAGTCAAGGGTAAAGAAGCGCTATTAAAAAGATATGTACCTAAAAGTATAATAGAAGAGAAGTCTTTTCTGTTTCAATTCATTGGTAGAGAAATAGAATTACAAGAGCTGGCGGATTATATAAATAAAGGTGGGCTGGCTATTATTGTAACTGGTGATGCGGGGGTTGGCAAATCTCGCTTACTATACGAAATTAAGAAAAAATATGAGCAAACCCATAAAGTGCTTCAAGGCAATGGAGACGAGATTAAAGGTTCTTTACATTTGTTTGCGTCAATGATTGCAAAAGAAGCAAATATACACACGGGTGAGCCAGAGACTGTGCAGAAAGAAAAATTGGATAAGCATATATCTGAGGTAGAAAAAAAGCGGCGAGCAGAAAAAGATGCAAAAGGAGGGGAGTTGGCTCGTCGTCTTTCTTTTATAGAGGCAATGCTATTTGGTATAAGAGAGCCCGATTCCTTGTATGAAAAAATAGAGGCAAAACTTGCGTTTGAAAATTTGTGTGATGCTATTAGGTATTATATAGAATATCAGATAAATATTTTTCAATAGCAGTAGAAATTATAGAAAAGGAACTGCCAACAAAAAGAGTAGAGCTATATAATGCATATAAGGGATTGGGTGATGTATATAGTGCAATCTCTTCCTATCCGATTGCAAGGGGATATTATCAGGATGCAATTATAGCAATAGCTGATATTGATAAAGAAAAAGTTGTGGATGCATTAAATGGGCTTGCAGGAACTTATCAGGACCAGAGTAATTATGCAGAAGCAATGAAAGCAGCAGAAGAAGCTCATCGCAGTGCTTATGAAATTAACTACAAAAAAGGCATCGCTGCAAGCCTTAATAACATAGGTAATGTTCATTGGTATCAAGGAGGTTATGATGAAGCCTTGAAGTATTATGCAGAGACGCTTGAAATTAGAAAGGAGATAGGTGATAAATCCGGTATCACTGCAAGTCTTGTTATGCTTCAGAGGAAATTAGACTTTTTGAGTGAAGAAAAAAGTTGCACTCCGCCAACAGCAGGGGTATAATACTTCCTGAAGGAGGAATATAAAATGTCTAAAGAATTTGACCATGACAAATTATTTAAGGAATACCGAGATAGGCTCGGTCCTATGCCCGAACGGCCGCCCCTTAACATAAAGATAATATACAAGCGCAAAATGTGCCGTTATGAAGAGTGGAAAATTGAGTACACTGCCGAAGGGCCGGATACGATGCCAGAACCATCAGGTCAAAAGATTCCTGCGTATCTGCTTATTCCAGCAACATATGATGACTGCAAAGCACCTTTTCCGGCAATGGTATGTTATCATCAGTGCTTTTGTGATTGTGATATTGGAAAAGAGGCTGTAGTAGGCAAAATGGTTCAAAGGCCTGATCAGGCCTATGGATTGGAACTGGTACAGCAAGGATTCGTGGTAATTGCACCGGATACTTGGGGTTGTGGCGAACGGAATATCCCCTCGGTTCGGAAAGAGGGAGAACGCACCACCAATTGTAGCCATCCTGTATCACTAATTTCTTATTATAAGAAGATTATCCTTGAAGGGATTTGTGCTGTAGATGTCCTTCAATCCCTCGATTGTGTCGACGGTACTCGAATAGGTGCGATTGGGCATTCAATGGGAGCTCATACGACATTCATCCATATGGCCTATGACCAGAGAATTAAGGGGGGGATAGTAAGTGGATTTGGTGATTATCAGGTACATGGACTCTTTAAAGATTACAATGAAGGACTAGCATTCTTGTGTCCACGTCTTTTCATGCAGTTTCAAGGTTCGTATGATGGAACGCAAGAACAAATTCAAAAGCTGATTAATGCACACAAATTTGCAGGGAGATTTTATGAAAAAATGAATGTGGCTGATAACTTGGTGCTACGAATAAAGCCTTGCCACCATGTCTTTATTGATGAATTCAAGTGGGAAGCATATGCAAGGCTTAAGGAATATTTTGGCATTGCTGAACAGACAAAACACTTTTTTCTTGAAGAAGTATTGCAAGATGCAAAAAAGGATTTGTGGTGCTGGGAAGAAGATGATAAGAAAGCGTTTCTTAATACATCTGGCAAGCATTCCATTTTGGGTAAAAGACGCATACTTACGGATGCGTTTAGGGCAATGTTTATCATTCTATTACAAAAACGTCCAGCAGGAGGTTCTTTAAGTGTAGCAGTTGAATCAGATCAAGATCGCTGCTATGTTGTTTGCACGGTTCTGGGGACCTGTGAAGGAGTCAAGTCGGCTCACGAATATCTTGTTAGAAGTATGGAACAAGGTTTCTTTGAGAACTCTGCGTTCTTAAGACGAGAGAACACTCCTGATCAGGTTAAATATGTAGTCACTTTGCAGAAGGCTAAATAGAAGTGTGTTATTATTATATTGCAAGTATAATTTATTCAATTTGTCTTATTTCAGCGTGGATTGGAAAAAATGAGGCAAAAATTAATATAACTAATGGTTATAAGTGGCAGACATTCAAGCATCATTTGGAATCCATAAGATAGCGGTATTGTTCATTATAATCAAGGTCGTTATGATGAAGCACTAAAGTATTATACAGAGGCGCTTGAAATTGGAAAGGAGATAGGTGCTAAATCTGGTATCGCCATGAGCCTTAACAACATAGGTCTTATTCATTGTGCTCAAGGTCGTTATGATGAAGCACTAAAGTATTACACAGAGTCGCTTGAAATTAGAAAGGAGATAGGTGCTAAATATGGTATCGCCGAGAGTCTCAGCGGTATGAAAGATACTTATCTCTCTCTTGGATTATTTGACAAGGGGATTAAGAATGGAGAAGAGGCTTTAAGTATTTATGAAGAAATAGGAGCAAAAGATGAGCTGCTGCGTGCTCTTGCAAGCTTGATTCATAGCTATGCAGAGATTGGGGACATCAAAAATGCAAAAGAATATATTGAAAAAGCACATAGGATAGAGGAAGAGCTACCGGAAAGCGAAGCCACGGTTCCTCTCAGGCTTTCTATATCACGATTTTATGAAAAAGAAGTAAATTTAGCCGAAGCTATCAAATATGCTGAAGAGACGCTGGAAAAGGCAAAAGCAAACCGAGATTTGTATAATCAAGCAGAAGCATATATTCTGCTGTGTGAATTAAGAAAAGAAGATACTGAAGAATATGCCGAAAGTAGTTTAGCCATAGGTAAAAAAATAAACTCATTACCTATTATTTGGAAATCGTATTATCACTTGTATAAAGCTACACAAGATAAAAATTATCTTGTTAAGGCAAAGGAATATTTAAATAAGCAACTTGAACATATCCCTTCAGAATATATAAACAATTTCAATGAATTGGTGAAAAACTATACAAAAGGAGAGTTACAATAAATTTGGACGAAATTCGCTCTGCAATAAATTGGAGTATAGTAGATGGGGTGACGAATAATCCAACAGTGTTAGCTAAAGTAAAGGATAATTTTTATGGTTACGCGATATGATTTTAAAAAATTCTCGGTCAATCTCTTGACGAGTTTACAAAAAGAATAAAATAATTTTTCAGGATATGATTTTAGGGAGGCGATAATGATGGATGACCAAAAAGCACAGAAAGTCATTGAAAAATATAATCTGGATGAGAAAGCTGAGATTGTTTGTGAACTTAAAGCCACTCATAGAGCCTTTCGGGTGAGAGCTGGCAACAAATTGTATGCTTTGCGAAAATTCAACCCTTATATGGATGCTGAGGACTTACGTGTGCAATTTCTATTTGCAACGCTGATGCAGCATGCTGGGCTGAACACTAATATTCCCATTCTTACAAAGGATGGAGAAACTTTCGTGGAAGTAAAAGGTGAGTTATGGGCATTATTCCCGTGGTGTGATTGGCGGTGTGGAAATGATGACTGCATGGATGACCTTCTTGTCCTATCCTCGATTCAAGGACTTTGGATTAATTGTTGTGAAAAACTTCGCTCACACTCTCTTTGGGATGCCATCGTTTGTAACGCTCAAAAGTTTCGTCAACGGAAGAGTTGGGCATGGGTAATACCTTTGGATCAAGTGCCGCGCTTCGTAGAGGAATGCAAGATAATCCAAAAAGCTGAATCAGAAGTCTCGGATAGTCCTTATCGGGAGAGATTCCTGAACCTTCTTCCTCAAGTATATTCCGGCATCTGTAAATTTGATAGAATATTGAAAGAACAAGAGATTCACACCTTGCCTCACATGGTTACGCACGGGGATTTCCATCCCAGCAATGTTTTTGTATCTAACAAGAAAGAAGTAGCAGTATTTGATTTGGATTGCTACTCCTTTGAGCCGAGAATTACAGACTTCGCCAGAGCTGCTAATTGGTATTACAATAAGCGGAGTGGATTAGAGAAAGCTCGTTTGTTTAAGAAATTCCAAATGCACGCTCATCTGAGTGAAGAGGAGATAGAAGCTTTACCTTTAATGATGTGCGCTCACGACCTATATTATGCTGTTGGACACATTATCCTGTTTCCGGGAGAACCTGAAGATAACCAATACAGATTGATTAAGTCTATCCAACGGGAATTAAAAGCCCCTGAACGCTATCAGCGCATGCATGATGATATACTGCATGCATATTTAAAAAATGCCTAAAATATGACAAGAAAGGTGTAAGTTGAGAGTCTCTAAACAAAATATGATTAAAACGCTTCCAATTCATAAAGCAGAGCTTACGATACGATTGTGGGAACGTAAGGATTTGGACGAACTGGCGAAGTGGCCAGGCTATCCTTTTCCCTACGAGTCTATGAATTTCAGCTTTAGAGAGATGAGTTCTGAGGAAAAGGACCACCATTTTCGCTCACGAGAGGAGAGACAGAACAGGATTACTTTGATAATCGACCACGCAACGCAATCAGCCATAGGTTATCTTTCGCTCGTGCAGATTGACTGGGCTGGGCGAAAAGTTGGTAATATGGCATTTCGTATTCATCCCTTGTGGTGCAACAAGGGTATAGGTACACGAGTTATTCGTAAGGTTTCCAGTTGGTGCTTTAAGTGTGGATTAAAAGCGTTGCGCCTTGATGTCACTGCATCCAATGCACCTGCTATACGCTGCTATGAGAAGGCAGGGTATGTCAAGACAGAAGAATTTTGGCACGATGACGAAGATTTGAATAAAATAGATATGGAGCAATCACGATATGACTTTTTGCGCCCCCATGTGCGATTAGATGGAGAGGTTCCACAAATTCGCTTTTGGTGGATGGAATTGAGGAAAAAAGATGAATAACGAAGACACACTTTTGAAAAAACGACTGGAGATGAGCGAGAAGCAAATTAGAGCTTGCAAGGAATACTTTTTCGAACTCATTTTGCCAATGGTTCTGAAGAAATTTCTTGCGTATGAGAAGAATTTGATGGTAGCAGTGACTGGAACCGCCTCTTTTGGGGCTGCAGATGAGTTTTCTGATTGTGATGCTTCCATTTTCTTGTCAAAGAAAGACCATAATAAAATTGGTAACCTTATGCAAGACGAAATAGGTAAATTACCGATGCGACCATGGGCAGAGGTCCAAGATCCTGGAATTCACTTCACTGTACTTAATTTTGGGCAGATGGGCTTAGGTAAATTGTTTGCCTTTCGCTCTGATAAAGCCTGGAGCCAGACTTCACCAGTTGCACTCTGGCACCTTAGCAAGTATAAAGTGTTATATGACCCAAAAGGAAAATTATCGAGATTCCAGAGTATTGCAAAAGCCCTAATGTCCCTGATTTATAGTAAAATCTCTTGACTTGTGGTTCTTTTCTGCTACAATAAAGGTAGTAGAAAGGAGCCGCAATGCGATTAAAAGATCAGTTTTGTCCCAATTATGGGTTTCCCGGTAGTGTAAAAAATAATATGAAAAGTAATGGAATTCAAAAGTAGTGGCGTAGGATAAAATGTTACTGAAGACAACCCCCCTAGCCCCTTTTATTAAGGGGGAATGCAGATGTATTCCGCTTACGAGGGCAGGGAGTCCTCGGCTACCAACGAGACAAAACGACGGCATAAAGCCGTCGGCTACCAAAATTGTGGGTTATTGAACAGCCTCTTGACAAAATCTTTTTTCTTTTGTATAATATATAAAAAGTTTAAAACTCAATCCCTCAACTTTCCATTCCTCCGACGCTACGCTTTGGAGGACAGGTTAGGAAATGAGGGACAAAAGTCAAAATTAACCACGAAAACACGAAAAAACTAAAAAACGAAAGAACCAAACAACTAAACAACTTAATAACACTTTAACAATTTATCAATTTATTCAATCACCTAATCACTCAATCACTTAATCACTAAATCTCTGTATCCATTTGTGGTTGCAAAGATTTTATTTGACTTTATTTTAAAAAAATTGTATAATTATAATAAAATAAAAACACAGATAAACAAAAAAGCAGACGAAAGCACATAGCACAATTCGCCTCACTTCGACCAAACATCCTCGCCAGGACGGTTGCGCAAGTTGCGAATAAATTCGCCCTCGGCTCCCGGTTGGCTTGGATGCTTCGCATAGCCGAGCATTATACGCCATTTCGAATATACGGAAGGGTAGTTATGAAACCACAGGGACTAGGAGTCTGTCTGCCTTTCTTCCACACAAAATGGTTAAGAGCCTATATGGAGGTAACGATGAATAAATTAAAATCAAAATTGTGGATAATCTTCGGTTTTTTGTTTGCAACAGTGATAAATGGACAATGGCTTGAGACCACAATTTATATTCCGGATTCCCTTTGTGGCGTTCGCGCGCCTCAATCCTTCACCTATAATGTAACGAATAATAGAATCTATGTTGGTAGTGAAGGTGATAATTGCGTGATTGTGATTGATGGGGCAACGAACGAAAAGATTGCTAAAATTCCTGCGGGCTCGAATACTGTTGCCCTTTGTTGGAACTCGACCAACAACAAGGTCTACTGCGCAAATAGTAGAAGCGACAATGTAACCGTGATTGATGGTACAACCAATAGCGTCATTACTACAATCACAGTCGGTGATGGTCCTCATGCCTTAGTCTATAATCCGACCAATAATAAGGTCTACTGCGCAAATTGTTTGAGCGACAATGTAACCGTGATTGATGGGGCAACAAATAGCGCCCTGACCACCATCCCAGTCGGGGATTTTCCTTATGCTTTAGTCTATAATCCGACTAATAACAAGGTCTACTGCGCAAATGAGTATGGCAACAATGTGACCGTGATTGATGGGGCAACCAATAGCGTCATTACCACCATCAAAGTCAGGGATTATCCTTGGGCCTTGGTTTATAATTCGACTAATAACAAGGTCTACTGCGCAAATAAGTATGGCAACAATGTGACCGTGATTGATGGGGCAACAAATAGCATCATTACCACCATCAAAGTCAGGGATTATCCTTGTGCCTTGGTTTATAATTCGACTAATAACAAGGTCTACTGCGCAAATGAGTATGGCAACAATGTGACCGTGATTGATGGGGCAACCAATAGCGTCATTACCACCATCAAAGTCGGGGATTATTATCCTTATGCCTTAGTCTATAATTCCACCAATAATAAGGTCTACTGCGCAAATCGGATCAGTGATAATGTGACCGTGATTGATGGGGCAACCAATAGCGTCATTACCACCATCAAAGTCGGTGATGGTCCTCATGCTTTAGTCTATAATCTGACCAATAACAAGGTCTACTGCGCAAATTATTTTAGCGCTAATGTGACCATAATTGATGGGGCAACAAATAGCGTCATTACCACCATCCCAGTCGGGGATTATTATCCTTATGCCTTAGTCTATAATTCCACCAATAACAAGGTCTACTGCGCAAATTATTTTAGCGCTAATGTGACCATAATTGATGGGGCAACCAATAGCGTCATTACCACAATCAAAGTCGGTGATGGTCCTCATGCTTTAGTCTATAATCTGACCAATAACAAGGTCTACTGCGCAAATTGTTTGAGCGAGAATGTGACCGTGATTGATGGCGCGAGCAATAGCATCATTACCACAATCACAGTTGGTGATGCTCCTTGTGCCTTGGTCTATAATCCGACCAATAATAAGGTCTACTGCGCAAATGCGGGTAGCGATAATGTGACTATAATTGATGGCGCAACAAATACTGTCATTACCACAATCACAGTTGGTGATGCTCCTTGTGCCTTGGTCTATAATCTGACCAATAACAAGGTCTACTGCGCAAATAGTAGAAGCGCTAATGTGACCGTGATTGATGGGGCAACCAATAGCGTCATTACCACAATCAAAGTTTGGGATTATTATCCTCATGCTTTAGTCTATAATCTGACCAATAACAAGGTCTACTGCGCAAATAGTAGAAGCGCTAATGTGACCGTGATTGATGGGGCAACAAATAGTGTGATTACGACAATTGCCGTGCGAGACTGGCCTTGTGCCTTTGCCTGGAATCCTGTGCAGAACCGAATCTATGTGGCAAATTACGAGGGTTCAAGTATTTCGGTTATTCGTGATGAGGAATAGGGTATAGAAGAAAGTACCAAGCTCAACACAGAACCCTATACCCTTCAAATTGTTCCAAATCCATGCTATTTTTCAACCACGACCAAATACAATCTCGTTAAACCCTGCGATGTCTCATTAAAGATTTATGGGTCATCTCCAAACTGAGTGGGTAAAATTGAGCCATTTTTTAGATTTCCGGGAGCATACAGGTTAACACTTTTAAGCGAAGATATTCTTCATCTCGTAATCCGTATGCCCTTCGCTGAATAACGC
>JBFLXN010000009.1:0-30847 GCA_040755715.1 Candidatus Edwardsiibacteriota bacterium | reverse complement strand
TAATGAGAGAGTGATAAATGTTTTACATTATTACTCCTAAACCTTGGCATGAAGAGAGTCTGAACCAAGCCTGTAGAAGTCTGTTGTACTGCATAAAGTGTAAAATATTTTCTGCTCTCCTTAGTAAGTAAATCAACCACCTTTGTAATTATAATACAATCCAAAAATTGTGTCAAGAAAATTCTGGCTAATGCCCCGACCCCGACGAAAGTCGGTGGGAGGGGCTTATGCGTAGAAGTTCCTTGACCCATCCACTTTGTCTCTGCTTTTAGCGGGTCAAGAGAAAATAGATGTTCTTTTCACCTTATACCAGCCATTCATCCATTTTTAAAATAATAACAGACATTATTTCGCCAGTCTCTGTTTTTACCATCGCGGCATCTTAATAACTTCAGGAGCTAGCCTGAAATCAACGGTAACGGTAGAATCTTTAGGAACTCTGATATCCTTCACCGTCATCCGCTCATAGCCCATCATATACGCTCTAAGAGAACAAATTCCTACTGGTGCATTCTGAATAACATAATTGCCATCAATATTGGAAATATCCGAAATGTGTGTGCCCAATACCACTACAGTAGCACCAGGAAGGCTCTCTCCTGTTTTCGCATCTGTGATTCTGCCCTTAATATTCGTACTATACTTTGTATACTTGATTTTCGTCGGTTTTTCGCCTTTGATTTCTCCTTCCGTAGCTTGCACACTTACAGGAACAAATCTGAAGTCGACCACAACAACAGAATCCTTGCTCACTCTGACATCAGTCACTATCATCGGGTTATAGCCTACCCTGCTTGCCTTCAGGGAGTGGATTCCCGGGGACACATTGGGGATAAAATAAAAACCATCGGAAGCAATGGTTTCTATAGTCGTGCCCAATATCGCTACATTGGCACTGGATATGATTTTCCCTGTTGATGCATCCATAACCTCCCCCTTTATGTTCGCTTCTGCCTTAGTCAGTGCGAAATTAACGATAGTGCTAGAATCCCCAATGACTTTGACATCAGTCTCTACTGGATTATAGCCCATCTTGCTTGCCTCGAGGCGACCTATTCCCACCGGCACTTTATCAATAAGATAGTAGCCGTCAATGTGGGTGATGGTTTCCATAGACAAGCCTAATATGTCCACCCTAGTGGTTTGTGACACAGATGTTTGACAGTTTCAGTGGTAGTGTAGGCTCGCCCGTCCCGATAAATCGGGACGCCCGAGGGGGCTTGTTCCCGTAATTACGCCCATAAAGGGCTACACTACAAAACCTCACAAATTTACGTCACAGAGCACTAGCTCCGGAGAGACCCCTTCCACTTGATACATCTGTAACTTTTCCTTTGATGGCCGACTTGACTACCGGTTTCCCAGTCTTGCATTCCATCGCTGCCATCGCAACAATCCAAGGAGTTAAGTCGAAATTAATAACAGTGGTAGAATCCTTAATCACTTTGACATCGCTCACTTTCGCTGACATATAGCCTCCCAGACCTGCGCCAAGGGAACAATTACCTACTGGCAGATTGGCGATAGAATAATAGCCTCCGCTGTCAGCAAAAACTCCCCTACCTTTCCCTAATATCATTACGAGAGCGCCAGGTAAAGAATCTCCTGTCAATGCATTTATAACCCTACCTTCTATTTTCCCAGTGGCTTCAGCAACTGACTCTGCTACTGAGCCGCTCCCTGCCTGCAAAAAAACTGCAATCGCCATTGGAGAAAATAACAAATATTTTAGGGATATTTTCATGCCACCCCTTACTTTTTGTTCCTCAGAAAGTAACCATCCTTCTTCGGTATAAACATAACCTTTTGCTTTAAGGTTGACAAGGTTAATACTTTTCTTTTAAGAAACTTCTAAAAAATCCAGAAATCTCCGTAATCAAGAAAGCGAATGATAGTTTTCAAGAGCTCTCCTAATACTTCACTTTTACCGTCAGCATTGCCACATTTTCCTTCACCTCTTTTCCATTAGGATTGTCCTTGGGTTTGGAAACTATGTGGTTATAGGCGAAATCAGCTTTAATTTTTTGCAATATGTCTACACCAATACCTGCGGTGATTGTATTGCTTTTCCATTCATTTTTACTAACCTTTATATCCGGGTCTTCTTGCCCTACAATATAGCCCACCCGGAGAAAAATTGTTTTGACTAAATTGAATTCAGCACCAATATTTATTTCATAATTTTTCCCACTTATAGTAGTGTCTTCAAATACATCATCAATCTTTCGGCTTTCTAAATGATATTCCGCTCCCACTGTGCCTAAGGGAACTTTCAAACCGGCACCGCTACCAAAAAGAAAGGTAGAAACCTTGGCTTGGTAATCAATTCTGCCAACATCATCTTTATCTACTGGCTTCTTTCTATCATACCCGCACATCCCTCCCAATTTCACTGGAATAAATAGAAGGTTGTAAAGGACGCGGGTCATCCCTTCAAAACTATCTACAGAAAAAGTCCCAGTTTTTCCTTTTGTCTTTACACGATGATAAGCAAATCTTCCTCCTGCTTTAAGTCGGGCAATATTGCAAATAGTTTGTAGCCCAGTTCTAAACCCTGTCCCTGAATAAGTTATTCTATCTGTCCTTCCGAATGATGTGGTCACCTCCTCAAATTTTGGCAGGTGCCCATCAAGAACAAGTCCGAGCCAGAGTTTTTCAGCAAAAGAAAAACCTCCACCCAGCCCAGCACCAAAATTTGTAAGGCTCACTTCATCTTTGGTCTCACTGTGTTTATATTTACCCTGAAATCCTCCCAATTTGAGCCCCCAAGAAATTCTTTCACTGTAATTTTGGTTATAAAAAATCTCCACTTGAGGAGTATTGACTGTTTCTTTATATTGTTTTGAGAGACTATCTCTCTTCATTGTGGAATATGAGAAGTTCATTCCATAAGCCTGTGGTCTTGAGACTTCACCAAATATATTTCTTTCTTCTCCAGTCTTCCTTTGAATCCAGGTAATAGAATTCCCCGGAAGATTAAATATAGGAAAATCAAGTTCACCTGCGAGAAGTTCAAATGGGGTATATTCTCTGAGAGATTTTGGAAAGGCTTGACCAAAGGCGGTATATCTTAAGGAATCAATTTTGCCAGCGGTCTTGCTTTTTTGTTGAGCAAAGGAGAAATCTCCTGAAGCAGTTGAAGTCTCTTCGTCTTTTAGCGCTCCGGCAACATTGTCCCCGAAGCGATATAGATTTATCTGATTAGTTTCATCTTCCACAACTAAACTCAGATGCCCCATTCCAAGAAATCTTACCTCGGTAGCAAAGCTTTGAGACAAACAAGTCAGTCCCAGAAGAAATCCGTGAAGAAAATAGAGTATTGTACTTTTCACTGCTATTTTCCCCCTTGTATAATGCTAAAATTTGATTAATAAAAGAATACAACAATTACTCTATCTTGTCAGAAAAAAATGTAAGACTGCCCAAAAGTTCTTTTATCTTTTCAAGTTTTTCTACTTTGCTGATTGCGTCTCTAAATCTTGCCCCTTGCGGTAATCCTCGGGTATACCAGCCTAAGTGTCTCTTCATCTGGCGAACTCCTTGATATTCTCCTCTTTCTGAGCAAGCCAATTCTAAATGTGTCAGCGCCGTCTGCACGATTTCATTGGTTGATGGTGGCGGTAAGAGTTCACCAGTGTTCAAAAAATGTTGTGTTTGGGGAAAAATCCAGGGATTACCCAAAGCCGCCCGACCAATCATCACCGCATCACAGTTAGTTAGTTCAAACATCTTCTTGGCGTCTTCAGGAGTTTTCACATCTCCGTTACCAATAACAAAAATTTTCACTTTCTCTTTGACCTGTTTAATCACTTTCCAATCGGCTTCTCCGTCAAACTCCTCGGTTTTGGTGCGGGCATGAACAGTAATGCCAGCCAGACCGCATTCCTCTAAGAGTTGGGCAATCTCTACTGCATTCACTGATTTTCGGTCCCAACCACTTCTGATTTTGGCCGTCACCGGGAGATTTACTGATTTGGTTATGCGGTTAACGATTTTTTGCAATTGTTTGGGCTTTCTTAAAAGTCCTGCTCCGGCTTCTGTCTTTACTACTTTTCTTACCGGACATCCAAGATTGAAGTCAATCAAAGATGCCCCAAGTTTCTCTATTTTTTGGGCGGCTTTAGCCAAAGCTTCAGGATTGGTGCCAAAAATTTGAATGCCAATCGGTTGTTCTTCTTGCTTAAAATAAAGAAGCCGCAGACTGTTGGTATTACCCCGGACAACTCCCTCTGCTGAAATCATCTCTGAATAGACCAGGGCCGCTCCAAATCTTTTTGCTAAAAGGCGGAATGATGAATCAGTAATTCCAGCCATCGGCGCCAGCACTATCTTACCCTTTATTCTTTCAAAAAGTGAAAAACTCATATTTTTTGACCCCAACCCTTTGACCAATGTTTAAAGCTTACTCCTGACAGGCTCAGGAATCTAAACAGTGCTTTGTTAAATTTTGGCTCAAAATCTGCCTGGAAGCCCTCTGGCACAATAATATAGGCCTATGAGGCACTTTTCTTGTGCTTTTGAGGATGCCCTGAAGCCCCGATTTATCGGGGCTTGGGCTGTCTTTCTCTTGGTTCTTCTCTTGGACAAGCAAGAGAAGAACAAGCCAAGAAGGCTTAAACGCTTGTCAGTGTTGATTTTCCTTCACTCCGTTCAGGATAAATCGTGCCAATTTTAGACAAAATTTTAACAAAGTCGTGCTAAAGTCCAAGGTCTGAATTATAGCTGGATTTATCAGTGGCAAAAATTCCGGTAAAAAGTATAGGAATAGTTTTTAGAAGAATTTCAAAATCTAAAATGGGTGACCAGTGCTCCAAATAATATAAATCTAACAAGGCGACTTCTTTCTCTGAAAGATTGCTCTTCCGCACTAATCGCCAAAAGCCAGTTAAACCCGGTAAAGCCTCAAATCGCTTATCTTGCCATTCCTCTTTAGTTGAAATATTTTCCGTTAGCGGTGAAACGCCCACCAAACTTAAATCCCCTTTCAAGATATTGAAGAGTTGAAATAAGTTTCTTCCAGGAGGAGAAGCGAACCGGTAAACGAAAAATTTCCTTCGCCCTTTTCCCACACGAGCCTCTTTGACACAAATCGGCTTTCCGGAAAAAAGGTGAAACAAAGTTAATAAAAGTATTACTGGAGAAAGAAGAAGTAAAGTTAGGAGAGAAATGGTTAAATCTATTATTCGTTTCAGCCAGATATTTTGCGTTTTTGACAAGGGCAATTGCTCTCTGACTAAGGAAAAACTGGCAATTTCAAAAGTTCTTGCTTGTGGAAACAACAGGTCTATGACAGGAGAAACCAGACGCAAATCCACTCCTGCCTCTTTACATTGTGGGATGAACCTTTGATATTCTTCCTTTTTGGTTTGAAGTCCAGGAACTAAGATTTGCATAACCTTTCTTTCCCTAAGGAAATTTTTTTCGTTTAGGAAAGTCTCAGGAAAGACGGGCAGTCCGCCGTAAGTTTTGTTACCCTTTCCACTACCTAAAAAACCGACTACTTCATAGCCCAGTTCAGGATTTTGTAAGAATCTTTCCAAAAGTTCTAAAGACACCTCACTTTCTCCCCAGATGAGAATGCGTTTTTTACCATATCCTTTTTCCAGCATGCTTAAATTAAATTTATAAAGTAGGCTACGATTAAGACTCATTCCCACAATCAAAAGAAACCAGAAAAGGCTTAGGAAAAGCCTGGAGTAAATGAGTCCGCGGGTCATAAATAGAAAAGCCAAAAGGCAAAAGGTAGAGAATAGAACCCCTTGAAGGGCGGAGAGAAGTTGTTGATAAACGGGCTTACGACTGCTATGGCGATAAGAGCCGAAGAGAAGAAGCACTACCATTACGGTGAAAAGTGTTTTAAGATAGAGTGGTCCGTATCTTTGAAAATCAAAAGAAGGAGCAGTGGTTAAAAAAAGCCGCAAGAGATAGCTCAACCAGAATATAATAGTAATGGTAACAAGGTCAGTCAAAACTGTCAAGCCAGAAAAAATTTCTGACCAATGTTTTTTAGCCCAGAGCTTTTCAGTGGTAGCAGAACTAATCAGAAAATCTCTTCTTCTTCCAATGAGTCCACCATATTTGGCAATGAATTTCAAAACACTGCCAATATGAGCCTGCCAGGCTTCTTTTAACCCTTTAGCACTCTGGCGCTGATGATAATGAATGATTTCCGCTTCAGGAAAATAGAAAACCTTCCAACCATTTTTTCTCATCCGATAACACCAGTCTACATCTTCAAAATAGAGAAAAAAACGCTCATCCATCATTCCTGTTTTTTTAATCGCTTCTCTTGTGACTAAAAGACAGGCGCCTAAGATCCAATCCACTTCTCTAAGGGATTGATGGTCCCAATCCATCATCAGATGTCTCTGAATAAGATTTTTCCCTGGCGGAATTTTCCCCAAGATTGAGCGCCGTAGTAGTAGAGTCAGCAGGGTATAAAACTGGCGACAGGAATATTGAAGCGAGCCATCAGGGTTTAGGAGTCTTGGACCGATGACACCGGCTTCGGGATGCTTCCTGGCGAAATCCATCAATTTCTGCAATTCTTTTGGAGCTAGTGTAATATCAGGATTCAAAAAAAGAAGATACCGACCTTGAGCAATTTTAATGCCCTGATTATTGGCTTTAGCTAGGCCAAAATTCTTTGGATTACGAGTCAATTCCGGACGGGGAAAGGGAGAGGTCGTAAAAGAAAAGACGGCTTTTTCACTGCCGTCAGTGGAAGCATTGTCTATGACAATGACCTCAAAGGGAAAAGTTACCTCTGAATGATAAATTGAGGTCGGGCAATTGAATAAAAAATCCTTAGAATTATAATTGACAATGATAATAGAAAGTTCTATCATTATACCGCTCTCCGCTTCACGCTGAATGCTCTACGCTTTATGCAGTCAGCGTCTTGCGTCGAGCGTCCACAGCGTCTTGCGTGCTAATTTAATCTTCGTAGGAGGCTCAAAAGCCGCAGTTTCCAGACCATCCAGGCGGCTTCGTAAATAATCTTTTTTGACATCTTGGAATCGCCCTTCTTCCTTTCTACAAAGACGATAGGGATTTCTATTACCCTGAATCCCTTATGCCATACCTTATAATGCATCTCAATTTGAAAAGCGTAGCCATTAGAGTGAATCTCATTTAGATTAATTGCTTGCAAAACTTCACGGCGGTAACACTTAAAGCCACTAGTTAGGTCGCGAATCGGCACGGCGGTGACGATTCGGGCATACATATTGGCAAAGAATGATAAAAGCAGACGCTTCATGGGCCAATTGACCACATTGACTCCCTCAATATACCGGGAGCCAATCACCAAATCGTATTCTTTAATCTTTTCTAAGAATATCGGCAGTGTTTTGGGGTCGTGAGAAAAATCAGCATCCATCTCAAAGATATAGTCATAATCTCCCTCAAGTGCCCATTTGAATCCAGTGGTGTAGGCAGTTCCCAGTCCGAGTTTTTTGGGTCGATGAAAGACATGGATTCGTGAATTTTCTTTAGAGAGTTCGTCAAGAATTTGACCGGTGCCGTCTGGGGAGTTATCATCAATAATCAGCATCTCAATTAAAGGTGAGACGGCTAACACCTCACTGGTAAATTCTCTGATATTTTCTCTTTCATTATAAGTGGGCGTAATTATTAGTGTCTTCATTTTCCCTCGCTTTAGTGTCTCAAATATTTTTGAGATATTCTTTAACCTCTTGATGATTGCCAACGATTATGAATTCTACCAAATCCCGCTTGAATTTAAATATAATTCTATCTTTTAGGTCAGTTCTAATTTCCCAAAAATCACCGCGCAGTTTTTTAAGCCCTAACCCTTTAGATTTTTCCCCTGTCTCAAAGAAGACTACCAATTTGCGAACGGCTTCTTTGACCTTGGACTTTCTTTCAAAACCGAGTCTTTTTATGGTGTGCTCAAAAGAAGACTTAGATTGATATCGGATTTTCAAAGTCTCTCCAACTCTTTTAGAAATTTCTTGGCACTAGTATGTGGTTTACCTTTTCGCTTTGCTAGTCTCTCTAATTTTGCCCATTCTTCTTGGGTAAAATCTTCTTCCGGAACCGTTAATTCCAAGTGTTTCAGCAATACTCCTTGTTTAGTGACCTGAAACCCCACAATATCACCTCGGTCCTTGATATGGAGAGTCTCTCTGATTTTTAAAGGAATGGTAATTTGACCCTTAGAAGAAACCTTGGTTATCATAATCTCTGACGACATATTAGTGTTCCTCCTTAGAAATCTTACTTTCCAAAAGTAAGAATATCAAATAAAACAAAAGTTTGTCAAGGAAAATCACTGCGGTTGCTCCATTTTCCTAAGCTGTTTAGAAGGCCTCAGAGTCCTAAGGAAAGCTGCCACCAAGATTAAAAGAGTAATAATGGTGACGGCTTTGCCGATTCTATAATAAATAGAATCATAAACAAAACGAACTTTGTGGGTTCCGCCTTCTAAATAAATGGCTCTTAAGGTATGATAGGCAGGATAAATTTTTACTCTCTTCTGGTCTAGATAGGCTTTCCAGTCAGGATGGAAATTTTCGCTCAAGACTAAAAATCCGGAAGCACTGAGATTGGCTTTGATTAAAATCTCATTCGGTGAGAATTTTTCCACTTCAGCTAAACCAGTGGCTTCTCCGGAAAGCTTCACCGCTGGCTCTTCTTCCAAAAGCACGGACTTATGCGGGTCAAAATCTGGCTCTTTCAATCGCATAATGAGCCTCTTTGTTTCGGGAATAACCTCATAATTTGGCACAATAAATGCTCTAGGTAAATAATTTTCATTCTCATAAATGGCGAACTCTCTACCCTGAAAGGCTAAGGGAAAATCCTTAAAAAATGCCTTGAGATTCCGGATAATTCCCCGGCTTCTTTCATCATACCTTGTGGTATCCTCAGGTAAGGGAAGGCTAATAATATATTTGACATTTAAGAGATTGAGAAAATTTTTGGACATTAAATTCGGTGCCTGAAACATCACAGATTTTTCTGCCCCGATAAAATCCTGATATCTCTGTAAAGGATTGGCTAAATGTCCTCCGGCAGACTGCATTCTGTACCGCAGAGCCAGTTCGTAATTTTGATAATGCATCGGAAAGACCCGATAGAGTACGGGCGTTAAATTTAACGCCCCTACTTTGTCTTTCTCTAAGAAATTAGCAACTTCATCAGGGACAAAGGCAATATCAGGGCGAGGATGAGGCTTAATAAACTTTAAATCAAAACTCCACAGGTCAAAAAGAAGAAGCGGAATGGTGATAACAGTGAAGAGACGCAGATTAAGTTTCTTAGATAAGAGCAGAAGCAGAAGGATTACATTTATCAATACGAGCAATGAGGCTTTGGCAAATCCATTAAGAAATGTGGGATAATTGTTGAGCAAATTTTGCATCTTCTCTCCTGCCCCCCCCTCACCGTAGAGAGAACGAAAGAGTGGCTCATAATGATTTGTCAAGATATTGATGATGCCATCTTTGGCAACAATAAAGATAAGAAGTAAACAGAAAAAGCCAATGGTGAAAAAAATTAACCAAGAATTCAATTTCTTCTTCTCTTTTTCGGAAGTCTTCGGAGAGAAACCTCCGATTAGGAATTCCAAGCCAAAAGCCGCCAATACACTTAGACAAAAGGCAAAGACAAAAAAGATTAAGTCTGGTGAGCGAAACATTTTGACGCCAGGAAGTAGGTAATAAGGAATCCTATAAAATGGGGTTGAGCCGCCGAGAGCCATTAACAAGGCAAATAATCCGAGGAAAGAAACGAATTTAACTTTTGATTCTTTCCATTTATAGAAAATAGCGATTATCGCCAAGATTAAAGGCAGAATACCTAAATATCTGAGATGTAATTTAAAATAATTGGGTCCCCAATAATTATCTAAGACTCCAACAAAATCCGGAGTAATCAAATCAAAAATTTCTACCAATGGCATGGACCAAGAGACAGCGTAGGTGTATCCTTTGGCTTCTCCTCTGGCACCATATTTGAGATTGGCGTAAATGGGAAAATAGTAGATTGCCACAATACCAACCATAATCACAATCATTAAGCCGTAAGAGAGAATAAGTTTGAAAGTCTTCTTTTCTTTTCGTTTTTGCCAGAGATAAAATAGAAAATAGACGAAGGAAACAAGACCTGAATAATAGGCGCTCTGTAGATGCCCAGAATGCAAGGAGAGTCCCAACATTGCTCCGGCAAAGATAAAATAGCGGAATTTCCCTTTAGTCAATCCTTTGTGCAGGAAGAAGAGCATTAAGGGAAACAAACATTCGCAGATTAGTTTTCCGTCATGCCCAGCGTAAGTGTGTGAAACTAAAAATCCGGTGAACATATAAGCAATCGCCCCAAAAAACGAAGGGAGAAGTCCAAGTTTGAGTTCCTTCAGGAATAGATAGGTTCCCAATCCCGCCAGGAATAGATGGATGATGAAGGTATAGGTCCAGACGATATGGGTCGGAATGAAGAGGCGAAAAAGTGCGGTGGGATAGAAAAAGTCAGCGGCGAAGCCAGCAACAGTCGGCTGACCGCTATAGACATAAGGATTCCACATTGGTAATTGATGAAATTCTTTTGTCAATTCTGCTGTCAGTCTTCGCCCACTATATCCTCCACTCAACCAATCAGTGCCAAAGAGCATCTTTGCTCCGGTGAGATAAGGGAGAAAGAGAAGAAGAGAAAGGACTAAGAGGAGAAGAATAAAAAACCAACTCTTAGGGAAAAACTTCGGCTCTTTCTCTTCTAAATTCTCTAAACGTTTTCTTTGTTTCTCTTTCCTTCTCTTCTTAGTCATAGTTCCTCAGAGACGAGTCTATGATTCATCAACTCCGTGCCTTTCCCAAAGCGAAGCTAAGGCCTAATAGCGGAAGACATAGGAGTGAACAGAAATTGTTTATAGTATAAACCATTAGTTAGAGTTTCCCCCATGTTTCTCTATCAATCTTTGCTTGCTTAAGAATTCTGGAAAGTAATTCTTTGCCAATATCACTTTGATGAGGATTGGGAAGTCGTAAGGTGACTGCGCCCTTAATCATAAATTGATGTTTTCTTCCAGAATAAGGACCCTCAAAACCCAAAACTTTCAAATAATGTATCAACTTCTCTTCTCTTTATAGGTCCAAAGTGAGGCATTAGACTACTTCCTTGATTGTTAGTTCTATTCCATTAACTATTGGTAACGGCAGGTTACGAGACATCCTAAAGAAAATCCATTCTTCCAAAACCTCTTCCAATTCACTACGACATGCTTCAAGGGTGTCAGCATTTGCATAGACACCATCAAAGCCGGGAATTTCCCCATAAAATGTGTTATCGTCAGGAAGAATTTCATACTTAGCTTTTCTCATCGCAGCACCGATGTATTCTGTTAACATACTATCTTCCTCCTTTGAAGTTTGTCCCCAGGAATATCAGGATTCACCTACATTTCACCTTTCATCATTTATCATTAACCGTTCAGACTTTACTATTAGAAGCATTACACCTATCAGTGCCCAACACGCCAAGAGATTAGAGCAAAAGCGACATCAAAAATTGTTGTCCAGATTCTAGCCAGGAATGCTATCAGAATAGCAATAGGCAAGGGGATAAAACCTTTAAGAAGAAATGTCAAGACGCCTTCTCTCACTCCCAGACCACTCGGTGTAATGAAACTCAAGAAGCCGATTGCCCAAGCACCGCTATAAATTCCTATAACACTAAGGGTCTTATCAAAAGAAAGAGAGTGTATAGAAAGAATCAAAAAGTAGAATGCGAAACCTTGAAGAATCCAGGAAATCACAAAAATACCGAGTATCTTCAACATTCCCCAATAACTAAGATTGACGCTTCTCTCCTTTCTTCCTAGCTTCTTTAGTCCAAAATTAACTATACTGGTGAAGACCCTTGGATGAAGTAACATAAGCCCTAAGGGGATGAATAGCAGAAAGAAATAAATATTTTTCGGTAGAGTAATTCCTCTCCAGAATGGAATTGAGATAAAAAAAACTATCAGTCCAGCAATGAGCCATATTCCCATTTCCATAATGGAAGCCAGAGTTGTTTTTATTTCTGGAATTCCTTCTTTGCGACAAAGGTATGCTCTTCCACCAATCGCCCAAAAATGTCCTGGTATATATTTTGCCAGTTGAGAGGCTCCCAGTGTCCACATGGATTTTCTGAAGCTTAAGTTTCCTCCAATGGATTCCATTGTCAACTTCCATCCCGAAACTCCGGGAATAACAGCTAGGGCAAAGAAGCCGTAAGAAAAAATTATAGAGATGAAATTAAACTTAAGTGTACCAAAAGGAACTTGATGCCAGCTTTGATACAATGTTTTTCCCATGAAGTAAAATATTATTATAATAACAATTATTCCAATTAAATTCTTGATAACCTTGAGTTTCATGTTTTTCACCTCAAAGATGTTGGATGAAAGACCTTCTTTCTCTTCCACCTCTAAACAACAGCCTTTTCATACACCCGATATGTCTCCTCGGCGGTCTTTTCCCAACTGAATTTACTTGCCCTCTTCAACCCTTTCGCAATCAGTTCTTCTTTAATTTCTTTATCTATCAATACCCTTACGGTTGCAGATTTCAGCCCCTCAATATCCATAGGGTCAAGTAAAATCCCACCATCTCCCACGACTTCTGGCAGAGAAGTAGTATTGGAAGCAATTACCGGACAGCCTGAAGCCATCGCCTCCAACGGTGGCAACCCAAAACCTTCATATAGAGAAGGAAACAACAAGACATCACTGGCGTTATAACAAAAAGGAAAATCTTTTGAAGAAACATTCTGAGCAAAAATAACCTTATCACTAATCCCCAAACTCTCTACTAATTTAATATTTTCTCTTCTTTCCGAACCCACTCTTAAAAGAATTGTATCCGGAATTTCCTTTTGTATCCGATGGAATATTTTAATCACTGTCTTTACATTTTTTCTTCTGTATCTGGCAGAGACATTGAGAATGATTTTTTTATTTAGTGGTAGATTTAATTTCTCTCTTGCCCAGTGTTTGTCTCTCAGCTTAAAATTTTCATTTGCTCCTAAATAAACTACAATTATTTTTTCTTCAGGGATAGAAAAATATTTGATTAAATCTTTTTTCGTGTGTTCTGAAATGGCTATGATTCTTTGAGCACAATTAAGGCCTGAATAGAGGTATCTTCTCGCATAATATTCCCAGAAACTATTTGGCATTATGCGGGGAATTATATCCAAACAGGTAATCACTGCCGGGCTGAATTTACCCTGGCGCAGAAGAAACGACATATTCTGACTGGTAAAATGACAAACATCGTATGGAGGAATTTTATTTATAATGCGTTTCCAGAAGAGTGGTTTACTGTCAATCAAAGGTAAAAACCAAGTTTTATCTATTATTTTAAATATATTTTCATTCCGATTTTCCAAGGTTTTTTCTTTAAAGTTAAGAAAGAGGTGATCTATCTCACCTATTCTCTGTAATTTAGTAAAGAGATTATGTGCGTATGCCCCGGTGCCGCTTGTTTGTGGTTGGTCATTGATAAAGGCGACCTTCAGTTCGGTCATTTTTGCCCTTCGTCCTCTAATACAGTCATAAGAAATGCGAGGTCTTCTTTATCTCTGGGTCTTATCCCCTGTTTTTTCTTTATCATCGTAGCGATATTTGCAATAGGAATCCGTACCCCTCTAAATTCAAAATATTCTATTCCTGCATTTTCGTAGGTTATGTCGCGGGCACTTTTTAGCAAGTCTATCGCAATTTCATCTGCCACCCTTATGACTGCATATTTCTTTACATCATCAAGAGCGACTTCCCTAACAGCATTATCAGGTAAGAATGAGAGGGCATTTTTGATTTTTGAGATATTGTCTTCCGAAGGTTCTACCAGCAAGTCTATATCTTCTGTAGCTCTTGGAAACCCATAGTAGTTCATGGCAAAACCACCGATAAGGACATATTTTACACCTTCCTCATTGAGTCTCCTACAGACAGCCACTAGGTCATCTATTGTTGGCGGTCGGGTTTCTTCCCCCGGAGCATCTTGTATCGCCATTTTTCAGCCTCTGCAAAGGTCTTAAATCTAAGGACGCCTTTTGGTATAAAAGTCTTGTCCTTTCTAAACTCCACGATTAATTGAAAGAACTTGTTCAATTCTTCACTAAATCCTTTCTTATGTCTTATCATTTTGACGGCATTCCTCTTATTAGGCTTTTAGATATTTCTCCAAAAAATTAGAGATTTTCTTATATAATGTTGGAATTTCCTTAATGAAATTTTGAATTTTGTGGTAGAGAATGTCTAAATATTCATGGGCCAGAATATTTCTTAAATTAGCAAATCTTGAAAGTCTTTTTGCCTCTTTTTCGGTTAGCCCGGCAAAAATGCCAAAATTTTGTAGTGCTTCCTCATATGTTCTTGGCATGCTCTTCTTTTCTGATGCCAGAATTATTTTAGCTATATCTATGGTAGCATTAATAATATTCTCTGCCCATCTTTCAATAATTCTTCTTTTGTCTATATCTTCTTGATATTCTTTGAAAGTTAAATTGCGAAATCTGAAAAGTTCTTCTATTTGACCTTCCCAAAAATCTATCCTCACTAATAATCTGCTCTTCTCTTCCTTAGTTAAAGATTTAGCCCTTTTTTTGATCTTCCAAAAATCAACCGCGAACTTTAAGAAATCCTCTGTTTCCAAGCTTGCTTTTAAATAAATCTCCCAGTATAATTTTTTATCTTTTATTATCAAAGGGATAGCTGTTTTTATCACCTGAGAGACCAAAGAAGCCGGAGCATTATTTAGACATATTAAATCAACATCCTTCTTTACAATATTTACCACATCAAACCATATTTCGCTCTCTTTTTCGTCATCTATCTCTTCATCACCCTCAATACTTCTCCTTCTACCTCTAAGATAGACTGCTACATCAAAATCAGATTCTTGCATCTGGTGTCCTTTTGCATAAGAGCCGAAAATAAAGGCCATTAAGACATCGGGTCTTTTAGAAAAATAATCTTTTAACAATTTAATTGAGGCGGTCTTCATTTTTTACACACAAGAAGAATATCGTAACACACTTTGGGAAATTTGCCTATCATTCTTTGAAATCTCTTGTTCTTTAGCAAGCCGAATTTTCCTCGTTGATAAATAATCTCAAAGTATTTTCTCACTATAAAAAGAAGTTGTCTATAGTTCAATTCTGTAAAATGTGTAGAATCTGGTTTTTGCCCCCTTAAAACATACCACATCTTAGTCATCAAGCGGTATATAGGTTTGTTGGGAGTGGAAAGAATAAGTCGCCCGCCGTGCTTAAGCACACGTTTTATGTCTTTGAAGGTCTGATATTGCATCAGATGAGAAGGTAGATGTTCAAGAACTTCAAGAAATAAAACTGTATCAAATACATTATTCTTGAAGGGAATTTCTGACGCAGAACAAGCCACCAAATAGGAGTTAGAGAGGCCTCTGAGGGCCCTCAATTTCATCTCGGAAAGGTCAGCCGAAACCGTCTTTAGATGGCGCTTCGCAATTTCACGGCTATATACACCATCTCCACAACCTAAGTCCAATACAAATCCACAGGCATGAGAGAGAATATCTTCTGTCCAATCTTCATACTTGGAAAGAGACCAAAAGCGATTTTTCCCTTCTTGTTCAATCAATTCTTTTATTTTTTTGTACTTCAACATAAGCTAACCTTGTAAAATTTCTCTGACTCGAAATTTTTCCACAGCATTGCATTTCCTCTTTACTTTTTACGGTTTTTTCTCATGCTTAATCTATTTAATTTTACCATACCAGAAATTTTTTGTCAATTTAATTCTTCGGGGATGAAATATTCCAAAACAAGGTATATCAAAAAGGGTTGCCTCTTCCTTATGAGGCAACCCTCCTGATACTCTCCCTAAATTCCTTATCTCAGACACACAATCTTCTTTGTCGCTTTGTAATCCCCTGCTTCAAAAGATACAAAATAGACTCCAGCACTTACTCTATTCCCCTTATTGTCTGTTCCGTCCCAGTTGACAGTGTGGACTCCTTGACTCTGTGGTCCACTAACTAAAGTCTTCACCAACTGCCCGGCGACATTATAAATAACCAGTCTGGCAGAGCGGGAAACTGATAGCTGATAGCTAATGGCTGTTTGCTGTGAGAAGGGATTTGGATAGCTTTGCATCAACTTTGAACTTTGAACTTTGAACTTTGAACTTTCCTGCTCTTCTACTCCTAAGGGGAAATAATCAATTGTAATATCATCCAAAGTGGGAGAATCAAACAGCTCATTGCTCGTAGTAACTGCTTGATATTGAATATATCGGCTGTTAAGAACATCTGGGATATCGCTTCCGATTGGTATTGCTTGCCAGTCAGACCAAGTTCCATCAGGGATGGGTGTATTCCCGCTTCTTACCATTATATCTAAAGATGTCTCAAGAGGTACATCAGCAGTCCAGTCGGCGATACCCCAGTTCACTGTTTCTCCGGCATCAAAGATAGAAGAGGAATAACCCTCCACAAGGCTCCGATTATGCACATTGCCGTTGTCCTTGGTGGAAATATGTCCTCCCATAGAAGGTAGTGAATCTCTATTAGATACAGCATATCCGCTTGCTGAGCCCCAATAAATGTAGGAAAATGTGTTTTCATTTCCTGTTCCATCACGAAAACCTGTTAAGATTATATCCAAGAAACCATCATGGTCTAATTTACCCACGAGTGCACCATGGCTCCCGTGAACAGGAAGTTCTGTTCTATTAGCAGAATTAAAGCCGGTAGCCGAACCCCAGTAGATATAAGAATTGACATCGTAAGTAACATCGTCATACCAATTAGCAAATACTATGTCCGGATAGCCATCCTTATTCAAATCCGCTACCGCATTTGCTATTGCACTCAGTGTTGGAAGGGAATCCATATTACTGGAACTGAATCCTGAAGGAGAGCCGTAATAAATGTAGGAGCAAACTTTGAAAGTTGCTTCCACCCGGTGGTTGCTGAAAATGATGTCAAGCCATCCGTCACGATTTAAATCAGCAACAGAATTACCGTACGCCCCGTGCGTATGCAGCGAGTCCATAGATGCGGTGCTGTAATAAATTGAATCTGTTCCCTGTCCGTAGTAGATATAGGAATACCCATCAAACATATCTGCGCCGCTTCCCGGATGACAATTGCTGAATACGAGGTCCAATTTGCCATCCTTGTTCAAGTCTGCTACTGCAACATCCGTGGCCGCCAATGTAGGAAGTTCTGTTCTTTTTGAACTACTATATCCACCGTTTGAACCCCAGTAGACATAAGAATAGGATCCAGAAAAATTAGCAAAGATAATATCTAACCGTCCGTCGTGATTTAAATCTGCCACATAGCTTCCGTGTGCCCCAACTGTAGGAAGCGCAGTCGTATCTCCAAGGTGAAATCCTGTCTTGGAACCCCAGTAGATAAGGGAGTTAGGACCAGAATAAGAGCTGAAGACAATGTCAAGGTAGCCATCTCTGTTTAAGTCAGCAACAGAATTCCCTGTGGCGCCGTGCGTAGGGAGTGCGGTCCTGTTCGTGGAATCAAAACCTGCAGCAGAACCCCAATAGATATAGGAAGGGATATTGAAATTCACTGTGTTGTCGTGCATATTTGAAATCACAATATCCTTATACCCATCCTTGTTCAAATCATAAAGCGCACCCGGCTGAACCTTTACACAGCCGCTGTCACCGCCCTCAGTAGAGGCATAGATATTGGCATTGTAATCTCCATCGGCAAAGTCTGTCTGCGTCGTCTCACGCCAGACTCCAGCGACAACCGGCACGGTTAAAAATAAAACCGCCGCCACTGCTAAAACAATGAGTCTTTGCATCTTGACCTCCTTGGTTTATAAGGTTTTATTTTTGATTTTCGTTGAACTACTCCCACTAATAATTATACAATAAAAGGACAATTTCTTTCAATAGTCTTCTAAAATTCTATTTTCCCCGATAGATTTCCTTACGATGACCAATTTCATGAACAATAATTACTTCTTCATCATAAAGAACTTCGTAAATAAAACGATAATCACCAATGGCTCTAGTGCATTGTCTCATAAATATTTGACAATTTGGGTGGTAGTGTAGGGGCTTGTCCCCGTAATTACGCCCATAAAGGGCTACACTACAAAACCTCACAAATTTACGTCACAGAGTACTAGTCTGATGTTATCAAGATTTACTGCAAGCCATTTGATACGCTCAACAATACGATGCCCAATAATTTTGTCTAGTTTTGATAATTCACGAGTAGCTTTTTCCAATATACGAATCTGATACATGTAAGTAACTACTACAATCCGAGTTGATGCACAATATCCTCAAATGGCTTACCACGTTCACCTGCTGCAACTGCTTTCTTCTGTCGTAAGAGCCTTTCACGAACAGACTTTCTAATTTCCAATCCCTCATCAGGGTCACCAAGTAATTCAAGCAATTTCTGTTCAATTGATGTCTCAATGATCTCCTTCAATTCTTTTTTAGTCATTTGAACAATTGTAGTAGCCCTTCCATTTCTCCTTCACAATCTCCACTAATAATTATACAACCAAAAGACAAAAAAGTCAATAGGAAAATGCAGAAAAATGAAAATTTTTTTGAAAAGCCTGTTCGGCTCTTCTGAGCTTACATATATTATCTACAGCAAGTTCTGTGCCAGAACTCATTAAAAGTCAAAAAAAGTTCACCGCTATCACCATAAGTCATTCATAAATAGTTAAGTTATGGAGTTAAGGAGTTAAAGAGTTAATGAGTTGAAGAGTCAGCTGTTCTAACTGCCTTTTTATCCCCAAAGTGCAAATTTTGCACTTGTTTTTAGCGAAAAATAGAGATAAGTCTTTAATTTATAATAAATTAGACGCAAAAGTGTAATTTTTACATCAAAAGTGCAAAATTTGCACTTTAATAAGGGCAACTACTCCGCAATTTTCACAGAGACACGGAGGACGCAAAAAGGTTGTGTGTTGTGGTGACTTCTCCGCCTGGGGCGGATCTGCCTTAGGCAGAAAGGAAAAACGGGCAGGCTGCGGTGAGTCTTATTGGGATAGCCTTCTGTAGAGTTCTAACCACCTTCTGACTATTCGTTCCAAACTGAAGTTCTCTTTGGCAAACCTGTATCCCTTTTCTCCCAGTCTTCTGGCATAATCCTTGTCTTCAAGAATTTTTAGAATTGCCTCGGCTAATTTTTGCGGATTTTTTTCTGGCACCAAAATTCCACTCTCCCCATCTCTTACAATGTCAACAATTCCACCAAGATTTGAAGCAATCACCGGCTTTTTATAACTCATCGCTTCCAGAAGAACAACACCCAGTCCTTCAGTGTCCCCCTTTGAATCTACAATTGCCGGCAGGACAAAGACATCACAATTAGCATAACATCTCTCTAATTCTTCTTGACAAATTCTGCCTTTAAAGACTACCCTCTCTTTTAACCCATAACTTTTAACCAACTCCTCTAAACGATGTCTCTCAGGACCTTCTCCCACAATTATCAATTTAGCCTCAATCTTTCCTGCAATGAGGTTGAAGGCATCTATAAGATATTCTACGCCCTTTCTTTCTACCAAACGACCGACAAACAAAATTCTTTTCTTGCTGTCTTTTTCAGATGTTACTTCTTTTGCTTCGTCTCTGAGGATTGTAGAAGTATACGGAATTATTGCTACCTCTCTAGCCAAAATATCTTTTATTTCTTTTGCGGTATAAGAAGATATAGCGGTGAGGCAATCAGATTTACGAATTATCCAGCGAATAAGGGGAAGAAAGAAAGGCAACTGGGCTTTTATCCATCTGAGTTCTACTCCGTAAAATGTGGAGATGAGTTTTGCCCCCCCTATTCTTTTGGCAAAATATCCAAATATAGTATGCGGAAATGGCCAGTGTGCCTGAACTATATCATATCTTTCTCTTTGCATTAACTTCACCATACCAATGATTCCTCCTAAAATATAAAAAAGTGATAAGAATTTATAAAAAATACTTCTCTGGAATCTATCCGGTGTGGTCTCTTCGTGGGTGAGATATTCCCATCTTTTAAAGAAATACCGAAAGCGATGAACCTTGAGTCCAAAAATTTTCTGATTACCAAGCCCTTTATAAGATGGAGCAAAGATTTCTATGTCTATTCCTTTTTGCTTTAGTCCCTTCAATATCTCCCATAGCCAGGGAGTAATTATATCGGTTTCATTTCTGGGAAAAGCAGTGACGAGGTGGAGAACTTTCATAGAGAATCGGTTATTTAGGCTCATCGTTGATTATTGTAAGAGTATAGTTATTCATTGCAAATTGTAAAATTATCAATTGGCATTTCAAAATTGTTTCTTTTCTTTCGCGGTAATGATGCTCTTTGTGATGATTGCACACAATTCTTCACATTCTGAAATGAGGGGATTAAGATGTTCAGGACTAACCAATTTGGCACAATAAATAACCTTCATCCAGAACCTTGACTCTTTAAGCTCTTTAAGAACAACGCCCAACTTGTGAATAAAATCGGCCCTTGACTCCGCGCCACGAGCCTCTTCATAATTGGACCCCGGAGAAGTTCCTGATCGCAAGAGTTGTCCCCCGATGTGTTTACCAACGACTGTCCTGGGCAAAGCATCAACCAGCTTGATCATGCTTACCGCAAAGTCAAGCAAACGCTCTGCTATATTGTCGCCTGTTTTTTTCTCCATCTTTGTATTCATTGATAGTTGCTAATTTTGTCCCGATGGACATCGGGACTAATTTTACAATGAATTTTATCTATCCATTGTATTTTTTGGGAAAGCCCTTCCGGGCTTGATAATCGCGGGCAGAAGCCCGCTCCCACAGCTTAAATCGTCCCTAAATATTTTGTCCTTATATAAGACCATAATTTCCATTCATAAGGACATTTGAAGAATCGGCGTCTCCAGCGAAATTTTGCTGAGAAAGAATAAAAAAAGTTAAAAATCTTATAGGGAATTCTATGCCGTCTTTTTCTTAAAAGATTCTCTGCCTTTATCTGATTAAAATACCGAAAACGCACAATATTAGAGGCTGTCTCTCCTTCTATTCTATGTCTTTTACTCATCCATGGATTATTTCTTATGTCCCCGAACATAAATCCTCCCCATTCTTGTAAAGAAGACGGGAATTTATATCCCAATTTCTTGGTGTAATGAAATAGAGGTGTATTAGGGTATGAAGTATAAAGTAGTAGACCATTTACAATTACCTCCGGATTTACCTCATGCATCTCATCAATCAGCATTATACTCTTAGATACATCTTCTATCTCTTCTGAAGGAAAACCATACATTAGACTTACTTGAGGGACAATGCCGGCTGTCTTGCATTTATTTAAAGTAATAAATATTTCCTCTTTAGTAATATCTTTTTTAATTAAATCTAATATCTTTACAGAGCCGCTTTCTGCCCCAAATCCTATTTTTTTGACTCCTGCCTCTTTAATTAAAGAAATAAATTCATCATCATACCCGGCAAAATAATTAAATCGGCAGGAAGGTTCCCAGTAAATTTTGATCTTTCTATCTATCAGTCCTCGGCAAATTTGCTCTACAATTTTTTTGTTAGTAAAACGATTATCTTCACAAAAAGTTATTCTCTCTGGTTTGAAACGGTGGACGATAGATTCTATCTCGTCAATTATTTTGTCTGCACTCTTTGTCCTGAAACTTCTCTTATTGAATGCTAAATTATAACAGAATCCACACCGATGCGGACAGCCACGGCTTGAGTGATAGGGGAATTCTTTTATATTATATTGATTTAAGTCCACCAAATGATAAGGTAAATCCCCAATTTTGTTCAGGTTCATCCAGGGACGGTCAGGATTAGAAACAATTTCTCTATCTTTTTTATAAGTAATTCCCAGAATCTTAGCTAAATCCTTCTGTTCTTCTATACATTGCACCAACTCTAAGAGAGTTTCTTCTCCTTCCCCTCTGACGACAATATCCACAAATTCATTCTGGCAAGTCTCTTCAGGTAATAAAGTAGGATGAATGCCTCCCCAGATAATAGGGAGTTTAGGATTATTCTTTCTGATATATTTAGCAAATTCTAATGCATATAAGATGCCAGGACCTGTAAGAACACTCACTCCCACGCAGATAGCATTACTCAAATCTATTCCCTCATATTCTGATAGTCGCATATCAATAATCTTAGGTTGGTAGCCATTTGCTAAGAGTGTCTCTGCCAAATAGAGAAGGGCCAGAGGCAATCTTGGACGGATATTGCTGGGCCTACCGGGATGAACTAAGAGCACTTTTCCTCTTTTTGTCTTCATTTCCTTATACCTTTACCTGTCCTTTTCAGCAGCTAATTTTTGAGATGAGCCTTCTATGATGGCGTCTACAAATTGTTCGGCGTTAAAATTATGCAAGTCTTCTAAGTCTTCTCCTGTGCCAATCAATTTTACCGGAATTTTCAATTCTTCAGAAATGGCAAAGATGATTCCGCCTTTGGCTGTGCCGTCAAGTTTAGTGAGAACAACTCCAGTCACCGGGATAGCTTCCTTGAACAGTCTTGCTTGAGAAAGGGCATTCTGGCCAGTGGTGGCGTCAAGGACTAAAAAAATTTCTTGGGGTGCTTCAGGTAAATTTTTATTGATGACCCGATAGATTTTTTTGAGTTCTCCTAAAAAGGGTGTTTTGGTGTGCATTCTCCCGGCAGTATCAATCAGGAGGAAATCAGCTTTTTTTGCCAGCGCCGATTTCAGGGCATCATAAGCTACTGCGGCTGAATCTGCCCCCATCTGTCCTGGTATCATCTCCGCTCCTACCCGTTTTGTCCAGACCCGAAGTTGCTCCTGTGCTGCTGCCCGATAAGTATCAGCCGCCGCCAAGACTACTTTCTTTCCTTGCCCTTTCAAACGATTGGATAATTTTGCAATTGTTGTCGTCTTGCCTGTGCCATTCACTCCCACAAAGAGAAAGACCGAAAGACCTTTCCCTTTTTCCTCACCGCCTTCCTGACCGTATGTCTTGCCCGTAGGTCTACGACCGAGGGCTCTGCAGGCTTGCCCAACGGACAGGTTGGCGGGACCCCGCTGGAAGCGATGGCTCTCCGAGGCGAAAAGGTCCGACGATTCTGTCGGACTCCGTATCGTAGCATCGGAGGCCGGTGTGAGGTTGCTATTCTGCAAAATATGTATCAATTCATTCTTTAAGATGATTTTTATTTCAGAGACGAACAGGGGCGTTAGATTTAACGCCCCTACTTTCTTTTTAATTGTTTGAATAATTCTATTGGTAGCCACTATGCCCACATCAGCTTCAATTAAAATTTCTTGGAGACTCTCTAAAACTTGTGGCTCAAGAGCTCTTTTACCTTGCAGTAAACTCCGTACCTTCCGAAGGTAGGTGAAAAAATGGTAAGGCATTCGTAAATGTTCCTTGTTTGCCCCTCTATAGCCTTGTGCCAGGTAAACCCCGCACTATAAAATGGCACGAGGGTAAATCCCGCCCCGCACCTATCCTCAATCGGTGCTTGGCCTCGTGGAGGATAGGTGCGGGGCGGGATTTACCTGATTCCTAGGGTATCCTTTTGGATTTCAATCAGATTTTTTATACCTTCCTTGGCCAAAGCCATCATTTTGTCCAAAGCAGAGAAGGTAAATGGTTCGCCTTCGGCAGTGCCTTGGATTTCTACTAATTTGCCGGAACTGGTCATTACAATGTTCATATCCACTTCAGCCTTCACATCTTCTTCATAAGAGAGGTCAAGCAGTGGTGTATTTTCTATTATCCCGACGCTCACACCTGCTACCAATTCTTTAATGGGTTTCTGAGTGATAATTTTTTTCTGCTTTAGAAATGAAATGGCTTGATATAGAGCAATGAAACTGCCCGTGATAGAAGCGGTGCGTGTGCCTCCGTCAGCCCGGATGACATCACAATCAATAAGAATGGTTCGCTCACCTAACAAAGAAAGGTCAACGGCGGCTCGCAGTGAACGACCAATGAGGCGCTGAATTTCCTGAGTTCTACCACCAATTCTTCCAGCCAGAGACTCTCGGGGAATGCGTTCTGGTGAAGAGCGAGGCAACATTCCATATTCAGCGGTAATCCAGCCTTGACCACTATTGCGCAAAAAAGGAGGCAATTTCTCCTCAATAGTGGCAGTGCAAATTACCTTAGTTCGTCCCATCTCAATTAGCACTGAGCCTTCTGCTGTTTCTAAATAATGAGGCGCAATCGTAACTTTTCGCAATTGATTGGGACTGCGCCTATCAGCACGAAAATACATAGTTTTTAATCGTGTTCTAACCAACAGTCTTTGAGACGCACAATGCCTAAGGGGTGAAGCAGATAACCATGAGCATAAGGTTGACGAGCCAGATGGTCAATCCCATGCGAAAGGAAAACCCAGGGAGCTTCTTCCACAATGATTTCTTCAATTCTTTGATAAATCTTGATTCTGGCGTGGGGATTTTTGACCGCCATCGCTTCTACCATTAAACGGTCTACCTCGGCATTACTATAGAATGAGGTATTGCCTGAACTGCCGTGGCTTCGGCTGTGAAACAGAGGATAAAAGAAATTATCCGGGTCACCATTGTCACTAGACCATCCTTTCATAGACAATAAAGATTCACCGGCGTCTCCTTTATCTATTAATTCCTTCCAGGAGATGACATTCAATTTAATTCTGATTCCCACTTCCGCCAGGTTTTTCTTGATAATTTCGGCTCTCTCCAAGCGATTTGAAGTGACATCCAGCACATATTCTCCAGGAAGTCCTTTGGGAAATCCTGCCTCAGCCAAAAGTCTCTTTGCTTTCTCTGGGTCGTAAGGATAACCCTTTAATTCCGGATTATAGCCAATTATCCCTGGTGGTAGGATTCCCTTAGCAGGCGAGGCTTCTCCTTTCATTGATTGACCGATGATTTCTTCTTTATTAATGATGTAATTCATCGCCTGGCGGACCAATTTATTAACAAAAGGACCTGACTTGACGACATTAATACACAGGTATTGCGTATCAAGTTTGGCTAAGGGAAAAAGATGGCGATTGTATTTGGAGTCCCGCCGCAATTCTTCTAAAAAAGAACCTGTCGGTTCAGTGTGATGAATCTTCCCTTCCTTAAAAAGAGTCCGGCTCTTTTCTTTTTCTTCCACGATTAAGAAATGAATTTCATCTATCATTGGCGGTCCAGTAAAAAAGTCTCTATTTGCTTCCAAAACGAGCCTTTCGTTTGGAACATATTCCTTAAATTTAAATGGTCCGGCTCCAACTGGGTGAAGAGAAAATTCGCTCGGCGACTTTTTTGTTTCCTCCTCAGGCACAATTCCCCCTGGACCGCAAGCCAAATTGGCCAGGAAAGGGAGATAAGACTTGACTAACCTAATTTCTACATTATAGTCATCAATTATTTTAATGCCCCAAACTTCTTTCGCCTTGCCGGCTAAATATTCTTCTGCCCCAGCAATAATATTAAAGAAAAAATAATTTGGTGCTCCGAATTTAGGATTCAATGCCTTTTCTAAAGAAGCCTTAACATCCTCTGCCTTGACTTCTTTACCATTATGAAATTTGACTCCTTGTCGGAGTTGAAATCTGAAGACCAATCCATTATCAGAAATACTCCATCTTTCTGCCAATCGGGGAATGAGTTCAGAACTCTCACCGAATTCTACTAAGTTTAACGAAAAATTGGCGATGACTGCATGGGAATTGGCATCGCCCGAAAAACAGGGATCTAAAGTTAAAGGATTGCTGGGCAAGTCAAGTTTATAAATTACTTTAGCAAATGGAAATTTTTCCTCCAACTCTTTTAATTCAGCCAGATTTTCTTGCAACTGACTACCGGTTTCTTTTACTTCACTGATGAGCGCAGCATTCCTTCTTATTTCATTGGTCAAATTATTTTTCCTCTGAGTAAAGATTTGAATGTGGCTTAAAAGATCTTCCCCTTCCTGCCGCAGGATGCCCTGAGTTTCTTTTTGCCTTTCCACCGCTGAATTTATTTCTCTAACCAAATCCAGACTCTGAGTTAGTCTCTGTCTGATTTGAGCGAAAATCTCGCCAGTAGCAAGAAGGGTCTGCATGTTTTGCTCAGCCATCTTCTGGCTGGTCTGAACTTTCTCTTCTACCTGTTGGAGGGATAATCCCATGGTTTCTAAGAGAGGCAGGATTTTGCTTGTTGCTTCTGTTGAGCGATTTATCAATTCTTTTGCTTCATTAGCAATTAGGCTTAAACTTTCCCGGAATTCTCCCGCACTAGCTGCTTCTACTGCCGCATAAAAAGAGAGTAATCTACTTTCCCGACTCATCTCTTCAATGCCTTTGGAAATTTGACCGAGACGAGATGAGGATTCTTTCATTTCTTTAATTCGCTTGATGATTTCTTTCTCTATTTGATTCAAAAGATCAATAAGTCCTAACGCTTTTTGAAGGTCTAAAGTCATCCCCTCTGATTCTTTCTGGGCTTCTAAAAGTGACTGTGAAAGTTTCTTTGTTATTTGCTCAATGACTTCTGCCTTTTGGCTGAACTGTTGAATTTTGGCTAAAAAATCATTGAGTAGGGGCAATTCACCCGTTCCGGGTTCTCGCTCTGAGAACCCGTCAGGGTTCGTAGAGCGAATTGCCCCTACATCTTCCCGATTATGACTTCCCATCATATCAGCTATTTCTTTCATAGAAGCGAAGTTCTCACCGAGTTCAAAATAAAAATGGGCAAATTCCCTTCTTAGATTCCGAGAAGCAAGTCCTAAATTTTTCTTTGAGGTTTGTTCATACTCTTCAAGCCAGATTTTTTGCATCTCCTTGAGGTTTTGCCTAAGCCAGTTAAGTCGGGTGGATAAAGTCTTTTCTCCGCTACCTAAGAACCCAGCTCTTTCAGCAGCCAATACTGTTTCTCCAGATAAAGTCAAGAGTTTTTCTTTAAGAGCAAGGACTTCCCCTCTCGCAGTCTTCTCTTTCTCCGCTGATTGTCTAATCTCTTCAAAAAGGCCCAAACTGAGGCGGTCCCAACTAGTAATTGCAGTTAATCTTTTGTGAATCTGGATAGAAGTTGTTTCTGTTTCTTTCACTTTCTGAAGAAGTTTCTGCATCATTTCCAAGAACCCTCTCTTATCTTGATGAATGTCTTCTAATAGTGCCGAGACTTCACCCGTTCCGCTGAGTGCCCTTTCGGACATTTCACTCATTTGTTTAGCAATGACGGCGAAACCCCTTCCCTTAATGCCAGCATGGAAAGCTTTAATTTCGGCATTTCTGGCGACACCTTGAGTGGTCCGAGAAAGCCGCAAGATAATTTCGGCAATTTGTTCAATGCCTTCAGCCGCCTTTTCTAAATCTTGGCATTTTTCGTTAGTTTCGGTGATATTTTGATTTACCTGTGAAAGAATCTTAAGAACAATACTTATTTCCTTTTCTCCCTCAGTAAGTTTGAGCTTGTATTCCTGAGCCTGACTGGCGACTAACTCACAGGCTTCGGAGACAACTTCCAAGTCGGCAAAAAGGTTTTCCAGGTTCCTCCCGATGTGTTCCAGAATCTCTGATTGATTTACCCCCTCTTCATATATGAATCGTAGTTCCCGGTCACTTTCCTCTCTGGTCTTTAAGAAATTCTCAATTTGAAGAAAGAGAGGAGTGAGTGATTCAACAAGGATTTTGAGAGAGGGAATTTCTACCACTTCTACTACTATATTTTTTGAAGGCATAGCAAAAGTATACAATTTCTTAAACGCTATGTCAAGAATTTTCTTGATGGTATAGGAAATTATACCACGGAAACACGGAAGGGCGGAGACACGGAAGAGATTTTAATAATTTTTAAAATTCTGTGCTTCCTAAATTTCGTGCTTCCGTGGTAGTCTTTTTTTCTTGACACCAGCGTTAAGAAGTGGTAAAATGTAAATGAACCGAAAATCATAGATATTTGAATAGAAGATGGGAAAATGGTTTATTGAATATTTAACCGCCCAAGAATTTGAATAAAGCCACAGAATTTCACCCCGATAAAATCGGGGTGAAATTCTGTGTGATTCTGTGCTAATATCTTGTTTCCTAATTTCCATTTTCCTTATTTCCCTGGACACAATGAATACTACTGTTAACATTGGACTCTTAGCAGAAGAAGATTCGTTTACCCAGAATCTCAGCCAAAAGATGGAAGACAAGGGAGAGAAGGCAGAATTCTTTACTTTAAAAGAAATAGAAATTGAAACTTCCTCTCCCTACCGGGTTATTCTTGATAGAATGTCTTATCTTGACAAATTCATCAGAGCCTATTTGAAGTCCCAGGCGCTGAGTGGGACTTATATCATCAATAACCCCTTTGCTGAATCCACTGACGATAAATTTTTTCAATATCACCTAGCAAAACAGTTAGGAGTGAGAATACCTAAAACTATTCTTTTGCCAGCGGCTGAGCCAGAATACGAATTAGGAGAGATTGTCCGTGAGCCTAATTTATCCGAAGTACTTAAGCAAATCCAGTTGCCCGCTATTCTTAAACCATTTAATGGTTATGGCTGGCGAAATGTCTATAAAATAGAAAGTCTTGAAGAATTAGAAGAGATTTATCAGGAAAAAATAGACGAAATTTTTTTAATTCAAGAATATATCTCTTATGACCATTATGTCCGGGCATTTGTGATTGGGAAGAAAGAAATTTTGCCAGTGAAGTATGAACCTTCTAGTGGTGGTTATATCTGGCACCCAAAACATCTGACTAAGGAAGAGGGAAATCAAATTATTCAAGCCTGTCTGAAACTGAATTCTGTCTTGGATTATGACTTTAACACCGTGGAATTTGCTATTAAAGAAGGTCAAGCTTATGCCATTGATTTCCGCAATACAGTGCCAGAAATTTTACCTGAACAAATTCCGGCTGAATACTATCAATGGATTTTAGAAAAACTTTCTGATTTTTTGATTGAGTGCGTCAGAAATCCTCGACCAGTGAGATATATTTGGGGAGAGACGGAGCACATTGTAAAATGAAATATCAAAAATGAAATATCAAAATGACAAATCAAAATCCAAAATTTCTAATAACCAAGCACCAATCATCAAATAAATCCCAATATCCAATAACCAATTATCAAACAAATAATTTTTTTGATTATTGGTAAATTGATTATTATTTGGTTATTGGAATTTGGTGATTGGTTATTCATCATTTTGAATTTTGGTTTGTAATTTTGATTTTTTATATTTGCCTTTTGCCTTCCTGACCTGTCCGCTGCGCCCAGATGCAGAGCCCTCGGTCGTAGCCCTATGGGCGAGACCAACGGTCAGGAACAAAGGGAGGATTGCCTTGTTCTACTCTGGCTATGTTGCTATCATCGGTAAACCAAATGTGGGTAAATCCACTCTGCTTAATAATCTTTTGGGAGTGAAACTTTCTGCCGTAACCCCTAAACCCCAGACAACCCGACATCGCATCCTGGGAATTTTAAGCGGAGAGAACTACCAAATCATCTTTCTTGATACCCCCGGAATCTTTGAGCCAAAATATAAGTTACAAGAAGTCATGGTCAAAACGGCTTTTTTGTCAATTCAAGAAGCAGAAGTAGTGTTCCTGATGGTTGAAGCTACAGACAGCCTGCAAGAAACGAAAGAAATTACCAAAAAGTTAAGTAAAAAAGAAAAACCAGTATTCCTGCTAATTAACAAAATTGACCTGGTAGAAAAGGAAAAATTGCTTCCCTTGATTGATGAGTATCAGAAATTATTTCCCTTTGCAGAAATTATTCCTATCTCTGCATTGAAAAATTTTGGCTTAGATGATTTATTAAAAACTCTCCTGAAATATTTGCCAGAAGGTTCACCTTACTATCCTTCTGAAATGCTTACCAATCAACCGGAGAGATTTTTTGTGACTGAACTGGTGCGTCAGAAAATCTTTGAACATTATGGTGAAGAGGTTCCTTATTCTACTACTGTTTTAATAGAAGAGTTTAGGGAAAGGGCAAAAAACAAAAATTTCATTAGAGCCATTATCTATGTGGAAAAAGAATCGCAAAAAGGTATTATTATTGGGGCAAAAGGTCAGAAGCTAAAAGAAATAGGAGAATTAGCCAGAAAGGAAATTGAAGAATTTCTAGGGCGAGGCGTCTTTTTAGAACTCTGGGTGAAGGTGAGAGAAAAATGGCGCAAGAATATCAAAGACCTGAAGGAGTTCGGCTACCTATGAACACTCGTCCGCAAATATGTTTTTTTCTCTTGATGGCATAGGGAATTATACCACGAATTGCACGAATGGAACGAATTAACATCACGACTTTGTTAAAATTTTGTCTAAAATTGGCACGATTTATCCTGAACGGAGTGAAGGAAAATCAACACTGACAAGCGTTTAAGCCTTCTGGGCTTGTTCACCAAGAGAAAGACAGCCCAAGCCCCGATAAATCGGGGCTTCAGGGCCTCCTCAAAAACACAAGAAAAGTGCCTCAGAGGCTTATATTATTGTGCCAGAAGGTCGCCGACTGGCCAAAGCCACTTTGGCGACGGCACGCTTTCAGGCAGATTTTGAGCCAAAATTTAACAAAGGACTGTATATGTTGCGCCTGATAAATCAGGCAACTACATTACCCTCTGTAGTTGCCCCAATTTATTGGGCGTCCAATATCTTCCCATTTATTTCCCATTTGCCTAGTGGGGCCGCCTCTATCAGGGATAAGGTGATTTTTAATCGCCGAACAAATGTAGGCGGTGATTTTTCCGCCACTAATACCAGGAAATTGCAGTGAGACTCCTATTAAAAAATTTCCCCCAAAATCCGCATTTTTGGGGCTTCACCGATTTCGGTGCAAATTCTGAGTTATTTTTGGTCATTTAGAAATATAGAATTGGTCGTAATGGTCTCTTGACGAAGGTTTGATTAATTATGGTAGGCTTCCTCTAAAGAGGAGGTAC
>JBFLXN010000089.1:0-10727 GCA_040755715.1 Candidatus Edwardsiibacteriota bacterium | reverse complement strand
CAGCCTTTACTCTCCCGTTAAACACCTCTTATGCTCCATTCTCTTCTTCTTATTGAACCTTCAAAATCCCCTAATGCTGATAATACTGATTACAAAGCCATCTTTCATTTTTTATTGAACATTACCTCGTTCCCCGTCTCAGGGGGGTAGATTTATAAGAAATAATACTGATGAATTTTTGGAAGTGGAACTAATTTTCTGTTTATCGGGTCAACGGTCAATCCACAGGATTCAAGCGTTACAAGTCCCAATATGGTAGCATCATTTTCCTTTCCAAAAATAACTGGAGTAGTTCTTTTTTTCCCTTCCACTTCAATAATTGCTTCACCCAAATCTCTTTCAATTATTCTACCATCAGCAAGTTCAATACTCACTCTGTCAATAGTCTCTATGCCTAGATTTTGAAGAATTGATTCAGATATGGTGGTATAAGTTGCGCCTGTATCTACCAGAACTTCCAGTTCCGCGCTTTTTCTATTGGTTGAACTGGAAATCTTTATCCTAGCAATAGTTTCGCCCATTTGTTTTAACCTTCTGGGACTAACTTAAGTCCAGCACTTTTGAAGATTGCCAAAAGGTCATCAAGTCGTCTCTCCAATTCCGAAGTTTTGGCACTGGTAGCAGTTACTTCTTCCTTTACATCAAGTTTCACCAGAATTTCCTTCTGGGTAACTTTTGTCTCACTTAATTCTTTTACCATTAATTCAAAACGACTATTCATCGCCTCAAAGCGCGTATTCATTTCTCTCTGCAAGGTTTCAAAGCGTCTATCCATTGCCTCAAACCGCTTGTCTATTGCCTCAAACCGCTTGTCTATTGCCTCAAACCGCTTATCTATCTTAGCAAACTCTTCACTGTGGTGTTTTAGTTCTACCCGAATGCTTTTTAGTTCTGGAACCAAAAGGTCCTGAACTACTGAACGAAAACCACTTACCATCTTTGTTACTTCGCCAGCCATATTAAAGACTACTCCTCTAAAACTATTTATACTTGTCTTTTTGTTCTTTCACCAATCCTTCGGTCAGTTCTCTCTTACTAATTTCGTCTAATATCGTTTCTACTTTTGTTATTCTCCTTTCCAAATCAAGTTTTGCCAAAATCTGTGCCTGACCAATTTTTATCTCTTCCATATCCTTTCGTAGTGATTTGAGTTCGCCAAAGATTGCTTCAAAGCGCCTATCAATCGCTTCAAAGCGCTTGTCAATCGCTTCAAATTGCCTACTGTATTGTTGCAGTTCTGTCTTGATTGCCCTCAATTCAGGAACCAACAGGTCCTGGATTACTTCTCGCAAACCAGTTACTATATCTCTTCCCATTTTGTTCTTCTTTAATTCTGCAATTTAACAGCGAATCGCACGAATTCATCCTGAACGGATTCACCGTAAACGGATTTAGTAGATTATTCTCTTATTTTGAACAGTGCCTCTTTCATTCCTTCTTCTCGGTCTCGGCGATTCTCTTTTCTAATTCAGCAATTTTGCTGAGTAAAGATTCTTTCTCTCCCTTGCGGCGCATCAAACTCATCCGGACTAAAATCCCAAGACTCACACAGAGGAGAAGAATATCGCCTCCTAGATTGAAAACTGGAGGAAAACCCTGGGGAAAGAGTCGCTGAAACAGCGAGAAGAAAGCCAAGACTACAATGACAATCACCCATCCTAACATAGAACCCACCCCCTTTTTTAATCAAAATGCAAATATCAAAAATGAAGACCACCAACCAAAGATCAAATATTTCAAAGATTCATTTGCTTTGAGGAGAGTGCTTTTATTTAAGAGTATCGGAAATTCAATAATTTTTTAACCATGGATTAAACGGATTAGACGGATTTGAAATCCGTGTTAATCTGTGCACGACTTTGTTAAAATTTTGTCTAAAATTGGCACGAAAATCAACACTGACAAGCGTTTAAGCCTTCTGGGCTTGTTCTTCTCTTGCTTGTCCAAGAGAAGAACCAAGAGAAAGACAGCCCAAGCAATTTTGCCCGCAGAGAAGAAATGCTCTGAAGCCACGAAACTCTATGTGCTCACTGTGGGTTTTTCAGAACAGAAACCGGCAAGGATGCTTTCGTCTGAAAAACTTATCCACAGTTTCGCACAGAGTTTCGGCAAAATTGCTTCAGGGCATCCTCAAAAGCACAAGAAAAGTGCATCATAGGCTTATATTATTGTGCCAGAAGGCTTTCAGGCAGATTTTGAGCCAAAATTTAACAAAGCACTGCTGTGGTTCCATATCTTGTTTTTGATTTTGGAAATTCCTAAGCCTCTACAATACTCCCCACCACGAAATATAAAAACAAGTCCAAAACTATTTTATCGCCGTGTTCAGGATTTGGAATAATGGTTCCTTCCTTCGGGTCTACTTTAAGGTCCAAGACCTCAAGCGGGACATAACCTATGAGTGCAGGTAAATTATCTGATAGTTCCATTACATCTCCCGTGCAAGTTCTGTTTAAGATTGTCAGCTGGGCACCTCGGAAGACTCGGTTCTCTTTAGGACCATCTGCAGTGATAGCAGTCCGAACTCCCAGGAACGAAAGCCCTAAATCAGCAATAATTTTAGCCGGTAAGCAAAGCGAAGTTGCACCTGTATCAACCAAGGCATCAATCTCAACAGCTCTAATCTGCCCAAAGGATAATTCTCCCCTTTCGGCACGCAATACATCCTCTAAATTTTCTACTCTAATTTTCTTTATAACTCGTCCCATCTTATTTTTATGACTTTACGGCACTGCACTCAGACTATAAGTGATTAGAACTGAATAATTCCCTGCCGCATTCTGCCAGGCTATTCTTAACCGATAGTCAGAAATAATTTTCACTCCTTCATCAGGCGTGGGATTACCCGAAGCCACTACTGTTGGCTCTGTCTTGGAAAACGGCCGGTAGATATTCTGATAGTCTATTTCAGAACTCAGGGCTTGCGGTTTAAATTCGAGTTGCTGAATCGGAATAAAATTTGCTAGATTGTCAGTTGACCTTAGGTCGTCATTGGCTATAGCAGTTAAGACCCATTTAGTATTACTTCGCACCTTGGCTACTACCGCCCCACTTATTTCCTTGGGACCTGCCTGTTCAGGTGCTACCAGACCAAAACTCACCTCACTGCGGTCCATTTCCAGACTGAACATTGCCCGATTGGTGAAGGAGACATTTATATTGCCCGAAGTCTGGGATTCTACCTCAGTTCCAACCATCAAAAAGAAAAAGAGAACTATCCCTTCCGTTGCTTTTTTTATCTTCATTTATATATAATTATATAGGAAAATGACTTTTTTGTCAAGAGTTTTTTTCACTTTTTAAAAAAAAATTTGAATCATCAAAATTTGATACCTACAGACCCCTTTTCGCTACCGCCTAACTCACTGAATGAATGAGTCACATCAATGGAAAGATTGAATCTATTAAGCTTTCTTTCAAAACCTAAACCGAAGCAAAATCCACTTAGACTTCCCCACCCATATCTGGTGTGATAGCCAGCTCGGACAGCCAAGTTTGAAGAAATCTCAGAAAAATTGAAAATAAATTCACCTCCACCGGCCAGATTCGGTTTGAAATCAGAACCAAAACTAATATCAGATACTAAATGCAATTCTCTTTCATAAAGAACCAATTTGCCCGCACCACCGACTTTAAATTCTAATGGCGCAGGGTCTCTTTTTTCAATGAATTTACTGCCCAGACCGAGGTTCAACATAGAAACACCTACAGAAAATTTCTCAATTGGTTTGTGCAACAATCCCAAATTACAAGTCAAACTAGAGGATTTTTCGTTTTCTAAGGTTGAATGAACAAAGCCTGCGGTTCCTCCAATAGAAAGACCTTCTTTGGCAGAAATGGCATAAGCAGCGACCAGCAGAAAATTCCTATTAGTGAATTCGCCCAATTCCTCTCCAATCTCATTGCGCCTGATGTCTGAGACATCCAAATAGGATAGACCAAAACCACCACGACCTCTTAGAACAGGCAGAGCGAAGGTAAAATTTCCCAAATTAATTTCCCCATATAGCCTTGTATAAGTAGAAATACACTCCTGATTATTGCTTTGGTTTAATCCTGCCGGATTCCAGAAAATTGAATTGGCATCGTCAGCAAGTCCAACAAAAGCACCACCCATCGCAGTTGGCCTGGCACCGACTGGCAGTTTCAAAAATTGATTGCCTGCTGTTCCGGAACCAGCAATACACCAAGAATAGGAAATAAAGAGAAGTGAAATCAACATGCTGAGTGCTCTTATTGTTTTAAACATCTTTTCTCCTTTATGCTGTTAGTTAGCCCTTTAAGGTTTTTATTAATTCCCTTGTCTTTTCAGTTTCAAGGACAATCAATTCCCTTGTCTTTTCAGTTTCAGCGATAATTAATTCTGATATTTTTTCGGTTGTCTCTGTAATCTGCTGGGAAATCTTTTCCGTGGTCTCTGTAATCTGTTGGGAAATTTTTCCTGTTGTCTCTCTAATCTCTCGGGAAATTTCTCTTCTGGTCATTCGCCCATTATAAACTGGAAAGATTCCTACGATAAGGGCAAAAATCGTGGCCCCCGCTGCGATTAATATAAAAAGTTCCCAAAAAGACATATCTCTCTCCTTGACTCAATGAATGAATGTAAGTTTCCCCCTTTTTTTCTCTTTGCCACTTTCAACGATATAAAAATATACTCCACTGGCGACTTCTTCTCCATCATCATTCTTTCCATCCCAGCTTGTCTGATTTTTCTCAAGTGTGCGAACCTTTTCACCAGCGAGAGTATAGATAGTAATCTGAAAAGAACTACCGGGAGAAGATTGTTTTGGGACATAGACAATTGTTACCTTATCATCTTCGCTTGTTTTTCTAAATGGATTTGGATAACTGAAGACTTCAGCCGTACTAACCGGAATAACTCTCAAATCAGCCATCATTGTATCTTTATCGGCGCTGATATTTTTTACCATCACTCCACTTGGCCTGCCACCATACAGAGAACTATTGGGAATAGAACTTGGAGAAAATCCATCAATACTGGATTTCCACATATCAGAAGCTTTTCCATACGGATAGTCTTTAAGAGCGGTAGAAGGGTCTCCATCTGCCTGCATAAGACAAACAAGCCTTCTGGTAGCATCGTTATTTGTCGGTCTGCTTTCGTCAATATGCCAGATTAAAAGTCCTGAGCCCGGTAAAGCCTGGTCATAACCTTTTTGTTCTCTATTCTCCACGAGAAAATATTCTCCACTGCCGGTGCCTAATTGGTTCCAATCGTTCCCTCCAGGGTTCTCAAGTAACCGGTAGATGGTAGAAAATTTTTCTACCAGAGGAATTTCTGCCTGAATGATTTCTCTTGTTCCCCCTCTTTCAAGCGCAATGGGGTTAAACCAACCGAGGAAGTATTTTGACCAGGCACACAGGTGGGCTGGAGAATTCCCTGGATACATACTATCTGTGCAGTTCCACGACCCCACATCCATCAGTCCAAAACGGCCAATTACTGATTCTCCACCTTGCACGTTTGTGTTATAAAGGTCAGGCAGTCCCAACAGATGTCCAAATTCATGACAGAAGACACCAATACTGGCGAGATTCCCATTAGGATGTTCTTCTGGCCCCATAATATAGGCATCTACCTTGACACCATCATTGGTTTGCACTGGTTGAAGTTGGTTAGCACTAAAACTGCTCATATGCGACCAGATATCTTTATTACTTCCTGTCTCTTCTGCTCCTGGCCCAGCGTGCACTACAAAGAGCCAGTCAACCACACCGTCACCATTATTGTCGTATTCCTGAAAGTTTGTGCCGTCAGTGTCCGCTTTAGCCACTGCATGTTCCACAAGCCTAAGGACATTCTGAGGATAACTTCCTAATCCTGAACTGTTGTTGACATAGTAAGAATAAGGTTTTGGCATCAAATACCATTTAAAAGGAGCACTCCCGGGGTTAATTGAAAGCGAGTTGTAGGAAACCTCTGAAAAATAATCTTTGATACTTCCGGAATCGGCGAAGAAGAGTGAAGGAAAAGAACTCGCTGAGTGAGAAGAATCGTTATCAGAAAAATAAACCAGAATGAATAAGGCTTTCCCAGTGGTCAACAAATTTCGTGGACAAGGCTTATCATACCAGGCAGGCATTTTCGGCATCGCCTGACCAGTAATCTTAGAGAAACCTCTTTCATCATAAATCCCCGGCTTCGGTGGCATAGCAAAGGAAATGCAAAATGAAAAATGAAAAATGAAAAATGAAAAACAGAGAAATTTGGTAGTTGGTAGTTGGTAGTTGATAGTTGATAGTTTCATGTTTTTAACTCCTTTTTCTTTGCTGCGGGGAATAGGATATTGTTGAGAATTAACCGATATCCCGGTGAGTTTTTGTGCAATTCTAATTTTGTCCAGGGGTCATCTACCCGATGTTCAAAGTCTTCAGGGTCGTGCCCTCCATAAAAAGTAAATGTGCCACGACCAAAATTTCCATGCAAATATTTTACTTCATCAGTCCCTTCTACTTCAGCCATAATTACTATATTCTTTTTGATTTTCTCTCGGCGAAATCCCGTGTCCTGTCCCATAAAACAATTGATTAAAGCGACATGGTTTTGTGTCAACATTGTGGGGACGGGGTCAAATTTAGCAGAAAAATCAAAAAGGGTAAAATAAGTGTTTGGTCCTCGCTGGTGGGATTCTGGACTGGTGTCAATGTCTGAATGTTCGTAGCTGAACGGGTCAATAATCAAATTAAAATTTTCAAAAGCAAATGTTTTTTGAAAATCAACTTTCTGTTGGAACTCTGGGTCAATGGGGTCGCCATCAAATTCTGCTGGAACGAAATCTACCCCTTCGCCAGCAAAGGCAATATCTAAAGTGATGGGAGCGGAACACATAGCAAAGAGGAAACCTCCATTAGCCACATACTCCTTAATTTTTTTTGCTATACTTAATTTCAATTGTGAAACTTTTTTGAGACCTAATTTCTTAGCCATTTTTTCGTTAGTCCGGACATCATTTTGATACCAGTCGGTGTTCCGATACATTGCATAAAATTTTCCATATTGACCGGTGAAATCTTCGTGATGAAGATGTAGCCAATCGTATTGCTCTAGAGCTCCGGCTAAAACTTCTTCGTCCCAAACTTTGGTATAAGGGATTTCGGCATAGTCTAATGCAAGACATACCGCATCATCCCAGTGACTTTCGCCAGGAGGAACATAGACTGCCAAACTTGGGGCTTTTTCTAAAAGAACAACTTCCATATTGTTTTGTTCAATTTCAGCATAGACTAAAGCCACCTGTGAACCGCCGAGCAATGAATAGGCAACACCCCGAAGTTTCGCTGTCCTTTCCAGTTCTGGTGAAGCGTCCATCATAAATGCCCCCCCCCGGTAATTTAACAGCCATTCTACATTTGTTCCCTCTTGTAGAGCATAATAAGCAATCCCATAAGCTTTCAGATGGTCTATTTGAGCCAAATCCATATAAATGAGCATCTTTTCGGCAGAAACAGAAGCTACTAACATCAAAAGGCAAAACATGCCGATAAACATTCTTTTTATCATAGTTCTTTGTCTTTGGGTTTATTGGGTTTGTTGGGTTTGTTGGGTTGAACTCAATAAACCGTGTAAACTCAACAAACCAGGTAAACTATCCTTCTGCTACAGAGATTAAGAACGCAAAATCAACATCCTTAATCTTTCAAATCCTCGTAGGTGATAAGTTGAATATTTAGTTCCTGACAGCTCCTTCTTCCCTCATCATTTATGTCTACTGCCACAAAAATCAGTTTCGGAGAGATACCCGTTGTGTCCGTATAAAATTTAGCCTTGCGAGAGAATAGAATTACATCTCCTGAACCAGCAGATGATTTTATTTCCACCAAGTAGTGCTCTTCATTCTTCAGTAAAAGGTCTATTTGCACCTCGTGTGGGTAACCAAAAACAAAACCGTCTTTATCTTGAGTCTTCCATTCCTTTACTTCTTTTACCTTAAAGCTTTTCAGCAAAAGTTCTCTCAAGGTATTCCTAAGAGTAGATTCGGCAAAGACACCCCATCTTGTCCCTACGGTGTCTATCTTTATTCCTAAATCCCTTGTTGCTTTTGACTGGAGGGCAAAACCGGTATCTACCTTTGTTTCTAAATCCCTTATTGCTTTTGCATGCAATTCAAACCCCGTGTGCATTTCCTGGACTAAAGTTTCAAATCGCTTATCTACTGCCTCAAATCGCTTATCTACTGCCTCAAATCGCTTATCTACTACCTCAAATCGCTTATCCATCTCAATCTGTATTGCTTCGAATCTGCGGTCCATCGCTTCAAATCTACGGTTGGTCTCCTCTCTACTAGTGCGAATCTCTTCCAAGACTTGCCTCAACTCATCCTTTGTCGCTAAGGTCTCGCTTAGCACGACTGAGACTTCTCGCCTAAACCAAACATCTTTCTTCAAAAGCGATGGCAATACTTTTAAGATTTGCATTTCTTCTCTCTTCAATTTGGCGCTACTATCTGGCATAAATATACCTTCTCCTTTCTTCATACAAAACCACAAAGATTTATCTTTCTTTCCTTTCTCCTATTTTCTCCTCAATCAGGCTGCTCTCAGAAATATTTTCTGCCACGGAGAACACAGAAATAAATTCAATGTAAAATTAATCCCGATGGGCATCGAGACTAATTTTGAATTGAATTCTCTGCACCCTCCCTGGCCGTTGAAGCGGCGACAGAGAAGAACGGGCAGGCTGCAGTTAAATCAACCGCCTGATTCAGTTAATAAAGCGTTACAGAAACTTTTTTGCCTCATAGAAGGTTTTATAAGCTTGATAGGAAGAAAAAATATCTACCTTACTAGAGACTTCAAAAGGTGAATGCATTGAAAGAAGAGGAGGACCGCAATCAATGACATTCATTCCATACCGGGCTAAATATTTGGCCACTGTGCCACCTCCGCCTTCATCAACCTTGCCAATTTCTGCTATCTGCCAGCAAACATTACAAGAATTGAAAATTCGGCGAATCCAGCCGACATATTCTGCATTGGCATCGCTGGACATTGCCTTGCCGGCCATACCAGTAAATTTAGTAATTACCACTCCATACCCAATTTTAGCCGCATTAGTAAGCTCATGCACCTGTTTAAAATTAGGCTCTACACCCGCATTGACATCAGCAGAAATAGCGTTGGACTTAAAAAGACATCGGCGCAAAACTGCCTCTGAGATTTCAAGATTACTTAAAAACTCTTCTAAGAATTTTGACCGCATTGCCGTATTTCCTTCTGAACCGATTTCTTCTTTGTCAACAAAGATGGCTAAAGCGGTTCTTTGTGGTATTTTCATTTCAGCGATTGCCCGTAATGAGGTGTAGGCACAGATACGGTCATCCTGGCCGTAACCGCCAATCATACTTTTATCAAAACCTACTTCTCTGGCTTCTCCCTGAGGCACTGCCTCAATTTCGCTACTTACAAAATCTTCTTCAACCAGTCCATATTGTTTGTTCAAACAATCAAGAATCGCCAATTTCACCTTTTCCTTAACCTCAACCTCTTCTTTAATGGGAATACTGCCACAGAGGATTAGCATCTCTTCGCCTTTAATTACTTCTGATGTCTTTCGCTCTTTTTGCTCTTTCTGCCACAGATGAGGCAGAAGGTCTGTAATGGTAAAAACTGGCTCATCAGGTTTTTCACCAATCTTGAGGTCAAGAATTTTACCATCTTTAGTAATAATTCTTCCGTATAAGGCTAAAGGAGTGCTTACCCATTGATATTTTTTTATCCCTCCATAATAATGAGTTCGCAAGAGTGCCAATTTCGTATCTTCATCTTCAGAGAGCGGATTTTGTTTGAGGTCAATGCGAGGTGCATCAATGTGTGAAGCGATAATTTGTATTCCATTCTGTAGAGGTTCCTTGCCGAGCACACAAAGAATAGCGCTCTTTTCTTTGTGCACTACATAAACTTTCATTCCTTCTTTGAGCTGTTTTATCTTCTCTATGCGCCGGAAGCCGTTGCTTTCGGCAAATTTAATGATTTCTTTAACAGCTTCCCGTTCAGTTTTGGAATTAGTCAAAAAATTGCGATATTCTTCAGCAAATTTGAAAATCTCTTCTTTTTCTTTCATCCCAATTCTTTCCCAAGCACAATATTTCTGGTAAAAGAGTTTCTTTGCTAATTCGCTTTTTTCCTTGCCAGGCATAAAAACCTCCGTTCTGTTTCTGTAGCTAATAGACTGGAACTTCCACTTCCTCTATTTTAAGGAAAAGAAAGGTTTTTCTTAACTATATCACTAATGCAGTCTTTTGTCAAGAAAAATCAACCTAATTGGTGCCAACCTGTCCGTAGACTTTAATGCTTGACAAACGGTCAGGAAGGCGCCACTTATGGTTAGATTTTCTTGAGCCAGCCACTTTGCCTACTTGTCCATCATCTTTGTCTTTTTTGCTAGCGGATTTTTCTGGCGGGTCAAGACATTTTTAGGGAACGAAGATATTCATTGGGTAAGTGTAAATATTAGATTCACCTGTATCGTGGTAAATCCTTATCCTCTTCATAATATCCTTCAACTCCAATCTCTTTCATCCGATTCATCCTTTCAATCCATCTATGTTTAGAGGCAGTATCAAGATTAGTTTTATGGTGTTTTGTTAACTAAATATTACTTGCATTTTGTGACAAAAAATGCTATAATGGTCACCGGAGGTGACGGTAACCATGCATCCCATTTTTGTCAGAAAATTGTCCAAGAAAGAAAAAATAGAATTGAAGGA
>JBFLXN010000088.1:0-10810 GCA_040755715.1 Candidatus Edwardsiibacteriota bacterium | reverse complement strand
CAGTCATTATCTTCAGTAATTCTTTGTCAGTTAGCTTTCTGTCCCGCCTCGGCGGGGTGAGTTCTCTTTCTATTATTTGTAAATCAGATTCATACAAGCATCTTTCAGAAGCAATTTTTCTGGCATAGTTCACTGCATCTGTTCTTTTGGTAAATATTTCTTCAATGCAGTCTTCAATTGGGTTGCCAGATTCATTACCGAAGTCATAGCCACAAAAGAGAACAATATAAACTCTCATCTTGAACCTCCTTGATTGTGGTTATATCTCACTTGTTTTCCTTGCTGTGTAAATCCTTTCTTATCTATTCAACAATTGACTAATCAACTGGCTTGCTTCTTTTCTTGTGAGTTTTGTGATGTCTTGATTGATTGTAAATGATTTCTGACTGGAAAGATTTCTTAAGAGATTTATCTGTTTGTCTGTTGCTGGCTTTTCTGGAAATCTTCCAAGGTAGTCAAAGTTTGTGTCTGTATTATCTTTACCAGTTTTGTCTTCGCTATTGGCTTTGTTGTTTTCTTTATCGTCTCTGCAAGTCTCTAAATGAGCTTCTGCCTCTGAGATAAAATTCTGAGTTTCTTGAGGTTCTGTCTGTGCGAACTTGCAAAACAAGAGATATTCTTCATAAGACCGCATTGCGAGTTTTGATAGTCTTTTTACTTCAAATCTATCTTGTTGTTCCATTGCCTCTTGTATCTTTGCCTTATAAGATTGAATTCCTTGTTCCCAGTATCCAGCTTTTCTTCTGCATTGCTCCTTAATATTTGGAGAAAGAGCTGAATAGATTGATTCTATTGTTCCACCTAATTCAACAATTCTTTCTATCAGATATACTGTCCTGCTGAGATAAAGAGCATTGAACCCATTTGGAAATTTTTTCTTTGCAATCATTTCTATTGTTTTTCTTGTAATCTCTTTGTTTGGCCAGAATCTTATGTCGTATGTGTCTTCTCTTTCTTCAAGTTCTTTTAGCAACTGAGATATTTCTTGTTCTCTTAATGAATTCATCTTTGAATCTTGCATGGCTCCTCCTTTCTTGCTCTGTTGAAAAAAATGAGGAAGCAAAGTTCTTATTGCTGTTGTTGCCCCCGCCAAAAACAATCAAGCAAGAAGAGATAATCTGCTTCCTCTATTGTGTTTTTTAGAATTGAGCTAATAAATCAGTATTGAAAATTTCTTGGTTTTAGGACTATTTCTTTTATTCTTATCATGGAAAGTGCATTAGCACTTTGAAAAGCAAGTCTCGTCTGTTGGTTAGTCTTGCTTTGCAGTTAGATTGAATTAAATTTTTACAATTATAGTAGAACTTGGCTATATAAATGGTTTGTAAGCAATGTTTCTATTGGGAAGTAAAGGTAAATAAAGGATAGTGAAAGGATTTTTGAGAGAGAAATTTATCTTCCGAGGGAAAAGTTTGGCGAGAGATTTTTAGATTTGATTTATGTGAAGTCAAAGGCTTGGGCTAAAACTACTTTAATTCTTTCGTCTTTGTCTAACATCTCGTCTTTTAATTGTTGTTTTATGTTTTCTTGAACAGTGATATTTGTTGGAACTGAAATTATAGTATCAAATTTTGATTTGAGGGCTTTTCTTATGTTTTCTATTGCGTCAGAGTTTCCTGTTTCTATTTCTATGGCTATTTTCTTGTCTTTATTCTCTACGACTATGTCTGCTTGTCCATTGATTTGTCTTTCTATTTCTACTTTATAGCCTTTGTTTGTGTAATATTCTGCTATCTTTTCTTTCCAAAACCTATGCTCAATGCCTTCTTTTTCATCTGTTATTTCATAGCCTAATTGTCTTAAGATTGCTTTGCTTTTTGCTGTTAGTTCAATTAAGACAAGTTGGGTTTTCTTTGTTATTATCCTTTTTGGAATGATTAGACCTTTTGAAAGTGCCTTGTTTTTTAATTCATTGCCGTTTCTCATGCTTAAGTTTAGTCTTTTATATCTTGTTACTAACGATGAAAGAGGATAAGTTACTATATCTTCAAGAAATCTTTTAGTTTGTGTATCTATATTATCCTTTTGTGGAAAGTGTCTAATTAGCTTGTGTTTCTTGATTTCGGGCTTGGAAAGTGTGGAAAGTCCGTTCCTCAGTTTTATAGCTTCATCAGTGATAGTTCCTTTTTCTATTGGCACTAAAGGGAACTTGACAAGGCAAGGCTGAATCCTTGCTTTTATCTTTACTATGCCTTCTCCTATCTTGAGTTTGTCAAGATAGTTTTCTTGTTCTGGCTTTATGAATAAAGATTCTCTGGCTGAGCGAACATCTCTTTCATGCTGTAAGCCTAAGAATATTTGAGTATGACAGTTACCAAGAATGTAGATTGGTAATAAAGAGGGATGTTGAGTTATGCTGACAAGTCCTTGAGCAAATGCTCTAATCTCTCTATAGACATATTCTAAACTGCTAAAGTGTTCTTGCTCTATTCTTGTCTTTGGAAATAAGTTGTGAATCTCTTCTAGGAAAAGGACATGTCTTAACTTTTCTGTTTCACCTTGAGTTAGTCTGTAAAGATGAATAAATCTTAGAATCATTTCTGTGAAGAATGTTCTTAGTGGTTTGCTCATTTCTTGGTCAAGTTCAAGAATTACTGGTTTTTGAAGTAAGTTTTCAAGTTTTATTGGCTGTCTGGAGTTAAAGGCTTTATGACTTGGTCCGAAGGTGAAGCTTTTGAAGACTCTGCCAGCAGATTGTTTCCATAAGAGTTCTCTGGCATAGACTTTTAGCATGCTTAATTCGTGTGAGCCGTCAAAGAAATTAGGATAGATTGTGTTATTGTTATTTCCGTTTCTGAATCTGAATTCTTTGAACAACTTTTCATAGATTTTGATAAAAAAATCAGCCACACCAAAGCCTGCAAGGTGTGACTTTTCTAAGACTTCTGTAACCACAGAAATCCAGCTCTTGTAATGAATGTTCGGTGGTGCTCTGAAGGGGTTCCAATAAAAAGGTGCAATGTCTCTGCCTACTGTGAAAATTTGCAAGTTATTCAATTCTGGAAATTTGTCTGATAATGACAAGAGGTCTCGCCAGCTTCTCTTCCAATCAACAACAAGAAAGGGTATTTTCTTTTTCAGAAGTTGTAATGCTAATAAGAAAGCAAGGTTTGTCTTACCTTCTCCGGTTATGCTGAAAATACCTATTTGTTTTATAAAATCTTCTTGCCTAAGATATAGTTGAGAAACTTTCTTGTCATTGTAGATAATATCTCCGAGAAGAAATTCACCTGAAGCTTGAGGTGGGGAAGGTGGTTGTAATAGAATGGGTTCATTTTGTAAAGGCACTTTTCTGAGCAGTTTCTCAGCGATAATTTCAATGTCTAAAGCCAGGTCTTTTCTTCCTTTTTCGTCTTCGGCAAGATAACAATGCCAGAGTTTATCTGCCTTTTTGCCAATAATTGGCTTTAGTTTCTGGCAAGTCTCAAAGATTTCCATTGTTTTCATCATTTTCTAAGTCTTCTGTTAGCTCAGAAGCAAGTAGTTCTTGCCTTTTGCTTAAAGTCCAATATTCTGATAAGGCAGACATTAGATATTTTTTCAAGAAGCTCATATCACGCCAGCATTCCAAAAGCTCTTGTCTTTTTTGTTTTTCTAAGTCAAAGACTTGAGTTTCAAGATGGTTTCGTCTTGGCATGAAAGCTAAAGTCATCTGCAAAGAATAATCTCTTTGGCAATGGTCTCTGATTTGTTCAAGATAACCATCACATTTACAGATATCTTCGTCTACGCTGTTGATTATATCAGAATCTACCTTTAGTCTCAAGTTAATCTCATTGAAGATTTGCTTTATTGTGGCTTTCAGAACTTTCGTTTTATCAGAGAAGATTTTTTCTAAAGACTCTGATGGAATGTTTTCTTCAGAAGAAACAATGGATTGAACAGATTGTTCTAAATCAGGATAAAAGCCTCTTTTTAGGGAATCCATTCATGATTGAGTTTAGGGGAGATTAAAAGGGTTGTAGGCAAATTGTCTATTATGCTAGAACGAAGGTTGTTGGCATGAAAGAACTTGAGTTTTCAAATAATTCTAGTGTACGCTACAATATGAAACGTCATGGCTTTAGGGTTCTGTGCAAAATGTATCTAAACAACTGCGGCTCGTGACTGTTCAACCCGCAAGGTCGGGCTCAAATTTTGTTGATTATTGTTTCGGCCTTTTGCCGCAGCTTTTTCCCCAAGATTTTCCCCAACTCTTTCCCCAAGTTCGAGCTACCGGACCACCGTAGCGAAGAGGATTCTCAATTTCTTGCTGTGTAAGGTTCTCGAGGTCCACGAGAATCTTTCGCCCTGCACGTTTTGAAAAAAGTTCCAATTTCATGATATGCCTCCTTTTTATAAGTGTATGTGGCACAGTTCGTGACTACCAAACACATCAAAATAGCTATCCCAGGTTTGGCCACAGAATCGTTGAATCAAGCAACACTCACACTGTTTTTGAACGTGGGCTGCTGGAATCTCAAAATCTACAATCTCTGACTCAGGAGTGAACAGACAATCGCCCGCAGCCTCATTTGGATAAGTATCAATAGCAAGGGGCCATAGTGCGGGGTCTAATAAACATAAAGGGAAAAGACGAATCTGGATGGTCTTCCCAGCATCGGTTACTCTAAAAGCAGCTTCTTCCAAGAATGGAGCTATTTCAGAATTGGAGATAAATAGTATAGAAATGTTTCTTAGTGCGTTACCTGTCCAATCTGTGCCATAGACTATAAAGTCATCTACTTGTGGAAAGCGTTGTAGTAGCATGGCAAAAATGTCCGGAAGTAGGCGGTAGTTAAGTTTACTGATAACAGTTTTTAGGACAACCCTGATACCGTATGACAGGGCTTGGGTAATTCCAGAAATGGTTTCGTCAAAACTTGCTTTTCGACGAGTAATCTGGTCGTGTAGTTCCCTCTCAGAACTATAGATAGCTGTGGTAATTTGAACTCTATGAATCTCAGACAAAGCTTCAGCCAAATGACTGTTGGCAAGACAACGAGCATTAGTAAGAATTTCGACTTCTGAACCCAATAGTTCTGCACACCACCGCGTTAGAGATATCAACTTCGGGTACAACGTTGGCTCACCACCGCTGAAGGTTATTTTATCGCCTACGCCTATTCCCCTAGCCTCTATAAAATCCCGAATCTGTTTCTCCTTTACAAATGCAGTTTCGCGTAACTTAGGGTCTATGGGACAAGTTAAGCAGTTATTGTTGCACTTATAGCCTAATGAACAATACATACTAGTCATTGTAGACACTCTAGTAAATCCATTTTTCCATCTACCATACACTGTATAACTTCGTCAATTACCACTTTGGTGAAAGCACATACATAGTCGAGTCTTGAATAATTCTGAAACCGACCATAAATACTCCACATTCTGCAGCCTCCACCGCACCATGGTAAATAAATACATTCATCACACAAATGGTTAAAAGATCGACGATGAAAGTCTGAGATAACTCTTTCAAGTCTATCAGGTTCCTCTTCAAGTCCATCGAGAGCGTGCCCAATTTGATATAATTGTAATCCTGTAAGCTCGGAGCAAGGATATCGGTTTCCCTCAATATCGTAAGCTATCATTCGATATCCCATACGACAAGGTCCAGACCAGCAGATATCTTGTATATCATTATTGAGAAATCCCTTGACCCGCGAGGATAAGGCTGCTTCTATTAGTTTTTTACCTTCTTGAGCCTTATTTCGCGCGATTGTAATTAAATAGTATGCTACTTCTGCATACTCCTTTGGGGTTACGAAGTCGAAAGCCATTTGTGGTCTTATCAAATAGGGATAAGCTAGGCGAAATGAGTTAGCTCCTAGAGAGTTGACAAAGAAATCTACAACTTCTTCAAGCCTTGTGAGTAATGGGCGAGTTAATGTTGTAAGAATACCGATGGATTCTGCAGGGTAGCCAGCATCTCGTAAATAATTAAATCCTCGTAAAACTGATAAGAAACTTCCCTTTCCGCTTGCTGTAATACGATGGATGTCATGTGTGCTCTTGTTTCCATCAATGCTTAAACTAATCTGAAAACCTCGCTGCCACATTAGTTTTGCTGTATATAGGGATATAAGTGTCCCGTTGGTTTGAATAGTGATAGTATGTGGAATTCCATGAAATTGAAAAAATTCATCGATCTTAAGAATCTGGTCTAAAGCCAATAGAGGTTCGCCACCAAAAGGTTGAATAAAGATTTCGTTGTTTCCGTGGGCAGCAATATTTTTAATGTCCTTCAGAATTTCTCGAAGTTTCTCATCAGAAAGGCGATGATTTTTCATAGGGTGGCGAACACAATATGTGCATGCCAAATTACAGTTATCTGCGATATCAATGACGAAGTAAAGTGGAGAGAAGCTTGCCTTCTTGGGAATCTGTAGTGTTTCACCCCTTAGAGAAGCCATGCCACGTGCGTAGAGTTTACGTGCGAGACCTTCTCCTACGACTCCTCTTTGAAGTTTGTTGTAGAGGTCTCTATTTAGAAGAATCCAAGAAGGAACCCAGCGAGATAATAACAATACAGCCCGTTTCCCAACTATAGGTACATATGGCTTAACTTTGACAGAAGTCATTATGCTATCATTCCTCTTTCTACTAACTCTGCAATAAAATTTATGAATTCCGTATCCTTCCACCCTTCTTGTTTAGCCATTGCTAGTAAGCTTGATAGAGGAACACCGTATACTAATGATTTAACGATTTTTGGGGACAAACCTCGCTGGAGGATAGCGACACGGCCAGTTAGGTTATTCGAAAATGCAGTCCTCTTTGCATAATAACGAATGCAACAAGCAGGTAATAACCTAATATTTTTAATTGTCCGATTAGTTTCTATAATGGAGACTATACCTTGAGGTTCACGACCTATTCTTACCTTCTCAAAAGAGACACTTTTGTCCTTCAATGTGCCTTCCTTTTTGACTTTTATCACTCTTGCGTAACAAACCGAAAAGTTTATAAACCACTACTCATTAATAAATCTTAAGATTTCAAACCTGAAAATAATCTTTTATATGAGAAATGACGCGTCAAATTTTAATAAAAGAACTTGAAAAAAAATATAGTAAATATGTAACTTTCTTTTACCAGAAATTAAAGGAAAAAAACAAAGCGGAAATTAGTATCCAAGATATAAAAAATGAAATTTCATATCACTTAGATTACCTTAACAAAGAAAGAGCTTATTTCAAAAAAGTCGAAATGGGATTAGCACTCGGTCCAACATCAGAAACAATTAGAATTATATTGAACTTAATAAGTAATGAAAAAAATAGAGCTTCTAGGCTGTTAGATAATTTAGTGAGTAATAATTAGTCGATTAGCTGTCTTTATTCTCAAAGAATTTTTATACATTTACCAAAACCGATTATCATGTCGTGAATTCCCGACGTTCTAATAATAAATTTACTTAATGAAGGAATTACATTACTTTCTTCAATGGCAACTGACCTGGAAGATTTGATTTGGACAATAGCCCGTTCACCAGAAGAAATAGCTCCTGTATCTTCAAGATATTCTGTAGTTCCTACTCGCGATTTTTTCAAAATAGAAACAATTTCCGCAGAAACTTGATCCGCATGAGGATGCAAAATGCATTTATAGCCGACAGGGATAACCCCCGGATGGTGCACGACTGTTATTTCTGCTTCAAAGAAAGAAGTTACAGAGGGTGGGCAAGAAGACAACCCTGCAATATTATTGCACTGGCTCAGTAGTTCATGTAGGTCAAGCTCAGAATTGTGAATAGCAACTCCCACGATATTCCGTGGGTATGCTTGTTCTATCGGAACTGCCGGAGACGCAATAACTCCTTTTGCAAGTTGAATGGACCTTACTTTTGCAGTAATTTTCTTATTTAATATTGTGCTCACAGGTTCAAAAATAAGCTCATCTTTTTTTCTTAGAGTCCCGTATTCAATTTCGCAAACACCAACCGTTCCTATTCCCTTAAGTTTGAATATATTGCTCCTTCTCATTGTTGTTCGCAATGGGAAGTCTTCTCTAAGGATTCTTATAGTTAAATTTTTTAATATTGTGTACAGAGTGTCTTTCATATTTAGAATATTACGTTTAACTAATCCTTCTCCCTCTAGCCCAGAAACTGGAATAAACTTAATATTTTCTGAGGCAAGATTGTGCTGTTCTAGCACCTTTATTGTTTCTATTTTTATTTTGTCAAATTTTTCCATGTCGTATTGGATTTCATCCATTTTGGTTATTACAACAGAGATTATCGGGATATCAAAACCTTTTAGTATGCGTAGAACTGAAAAAGTCTCTTCTTGAGGACCTTTTGGGGCTTCTACTACTAAAATAGCGCAGTCTGCTTGAAAAATTCCAAATATCATATTTTTGTAATAGATTTGATGCCCAGGAGTATCTATCAAGGTTATTATTTTGTTAGAGAAATCTATTCGAGCATATGATGGATATTGCGTCTTTTTGATCTCATCCTCTTCTTTAGATGTATGAACCAACATTGCGTACACATGTTTTTCTTCGCCTAAAAGAGAAGCTTTTTCTCTGTATTTTTTGAGTTCTGAGGAAGATATCTTTCCCAATTCCACGAGCAATCTACCAACAATTGTTGATTTGCCTATTTGAGTATGGCCACAGACACAAACATTTATGTTATTTTGAAAGTTCATGTTTTTCTCTTAATAGGTAGAGTCATACATCTAGGACCACCTCGTCCTCGCACTAATTCTGTTCCTGGAACCGTTATTACGTTTACACCAGCTTTTGTTAATGCTTCATTAGTCAAAACATTTCTATCGTAGGTTATGACTTTGTTCGGACTTATCGCAAGAACATTAGTGCCGTCAGCCCATTGTTCTCTCTCAGCCTCTGTAAGACTTCCATCACCAGTTTTAACAATTTTAAGTGGTTTTCCGAGTTCTGTCTCAAGATAACTAATAAAATTCGTAGTAATATTTTCGGACAGATGTGCTTTAACTTGCCCATAAATCTTTGTTGGGGTATATATAGATGTCTCAATCTCTTCATCAATAACATCTGGATATACAACTACGACATTTGGACCAACAATAGTAAATACCGTATCAAGATGCATATAAGCTCTACTCGATGGAATCTTTATTTCATAAACTCTATCTATTATCCCCTTTCCAAACAAGTTTACAGCAACTTTTTCTATGGCATCCGGAGTTGTTCTCTGACTCCATCCAATTGCTATCGCATTTCGGTTTATTACAGTTATATCCCCGCCCTCAACGGTAAATGGCCTATCTTCGTCTGTAGTAATCCCATAGCAGAATTTATTCTTTTTTTTGAACAATGGATGCCACTTAAATATACATCTTAGAATTATGGATTCTCTGACTCTAACGTCGAAATGCATTTTGCAAGCAGCAATAGTATCTTTAATTATAGCTGCTGGATCGCGGACAAAATATGCATTTGGAATTGGTGGCATTATAAATCTTTCTCTAAATCTTGGCCGCTTACCTATTACATTTGCCCATTCATCAAAGGTAATTCCACAAAAAATCGTGTTAATTAATTCATTATCATCTATTTTATTTAAGTATTCTTCTAATCCTCTACACTTTTCTTCCGAAACAATTTCAGTAACTAACTTTTTTCGAATCTGTTCATCACAAATTATGTCTTCCAGCAATTTCTCTATATATAAAACCTGACAATCACAATGTTTTGTAAGCGTCTCCACAAAAAGGTCATGTTCTTTTTGCATTGTTTGAAGAAAAGGAATATCATCAAACAACAAGTAGTCTTTATTTGAGGGTAAGACTCTTTCTATTTCTCTCCCCGGGCGATGAACAAGAACAGTCTCCAACTCAGCGTATTCAGAAGAAATGTCAATGTCCAATTCTTCTCCCGACAAATTTTCTTCTTGCATATCTGTGTTGTTTCTTTCTAGTTGAGTCATTATTTTTAATTGACTAGTTTGTATTTTTATAAGATGCTAAAGCACGTTAAACTCACAGCAATTTGGTTCCACTGCTCGCAGGAGGTAAGTCATCGCTATTCCTGATATTTTGTTCGACACCCATCGATGAGACAAAACATTTAATTTTCCGAAGCCTTGTTTACTGTCGTCTATTTGAGAATTCTTTTGTGAGACTGCCTTAATCAGTCCTATAGGTATGACATCTATAGTTGTTATGGGTGCAATGCAGGAATTTGCAGTTTTCCAACAGCTAAGCGTGAATGTAGAAATCGAATGGCTTCACATCTTTCAGGTAATACTCCGTAAAAGTCCCCTGTTTCATTTAGAACTTCTCCAATGCAATAACCACCGCAATATGGTGAAATCTCGCACGATTTACATTGTTGTATATTTTCTATCCTCCGTGTTCTTATGGCGCTTATCTTTTCTTTATCATAAACAATACATTTATTATCATCGTCCCAGAAGCCGTATATGAGTTTGTGCATTACTTCTGGTATTTCAATAGAAAAACACATATCACAGCATGATACAAATCCATCATAAGTTAAATGAGGTGTTGGGAGACATGACCTACAGTGGAATTTACATGGCTTATCAAAATTTATCATATAAAAACTACCATAAAATATTTCCTTCTCCATCGCATATTTATAGCCTTCTAGGAATTTTTCACAATATTCCATAGGACTGACAGCCCCCACACTGTCTGATACTTTATCATCACCGACTGGGATAAAAACAGGGTCTGTATAGATAATTCGTTTTAGCCCCTGTTAGGACTGGACTAAAGAAAAGTTGTGGTATAATTAATGGAAAGGAGGTCCAGTCATGTATCAAAGTAAATGCTCACCAGAGAAGAAATTTGAGTTAGTGCTCCGGGCACTG
>JBFLXN010000087.1:0-11006 GCA_040755715.1 Candidatus Edwardsiibacteriota bacterium | reverse complement strand
TTCTACCAGAACCTGGAGTTAGCATAGTAAATATTACACCAAAGCTACTGACAAAAACAACTAAAAAACACTTACAGATCCAATTACAAAAACAATTACCACACCTATTAGTATAACATATAGGTTATATAGAAGCCTAGGAATTTGAATCCTGCCACGGCGGGACGCGGATTAAAAGAACAGATTACGCAGATAAACTTCCCGTGGCTAATCTGTGTAATCTTGTTTAAAAATCTGCGTAATCATATTCCGAACGGAGTGAGGAATATTTTGAAAGATGAAATGGTCGTTTAATTTAATTGAAATTTTTGGAATCAAGATTAAGCTTCATGCTACTTTTTTTTTGCTAATTTTTTTGATTGCCGTAGTCCGGGGAGCCGAAGCCGGATTTGCCGCCGGCATGTCCAGTCTCTTTACCGTATTTTTGGTCTTCCTCTGTGTAATGTTGCATGAACTTGCCCATAGTTTAGTGGCAAAGAGTTACGGCATAAAGGTTCAGGATATTATCCTTCTTCCTGTTGGTGGAGTTGCCCGGATGGAAAAAATGCCGGAGAATCCTAAACAGGAAATCCTTCTGGCAATAGTTGGTCCCTTCTTAAATTTTTTTATTGCTGGACTAATTTTTTTACCCATGATTCTTTTTGGTAAAATCCACTTCTGGAAAGCCCTGCCAAAAGTAGGAGAAAGTTTTTCCAGTATTCCAGTTGACCTTTTTATCATTAACTTGACTTTAGGACTTTTTAATCTCCTGCCTGCCTTTCCTATGGATGGTGGAAGAATTCTGCGCGGAATTCTCGCTATTAAAGGAAATTATACCAAAGCTACTCATATTGCCGCCAAAGTTGGACAGGTGATGTCCTTCCTCTTTGCCCTAATCGGTTTTTTTCTCAACCCTCTACTGATTCTCATCGCTATCTTTATCTATCTCGGGGCTGAAGCAGAAGAGCAAGCCGTCGCTTTTAATTACGCTATCAAGGGATTAAAAGTCAGACAAGTAATGGCTTCAGAATTTCAAAGTCTCTTACCCAAGGATACTTTGGCCAAGGCATTGGAGATGATTTACCACGGTTATCAAGAAGATTTTCCGGTGATAGAAAATAGCCTATTAATCGGACTTCTTTCCAAAGGCCGGATTTTGCAGAGTCTTCACCATAGAGAAAAAGACACTTTAGTGGAAGCGGTGATGGAAAGACATTTTCTAAAAGTCTCTCCAGAGGATTCTTTGTCAGAAGTTCATCAAAGGTTTCTGGAAAAAGGTAGAACTGTGGCACCAGTGTTAGAAGAAGGCAGGATAATCGGGATGTTGACATTGGAACACATCGGTAAAGCTGTCATTCTCTTAAGTGCCAGACAGAGGTAAAGTAATAGAGAAAAAACGACTCGCAGAGAACGCAAAAAATTCGCAGATTACGCAGAGAAAAAAACAAATAAACTTACAGATAGATTGGTTTAACTTTAAATTTTGGTAGAAAGACTCTTGAGATAAAAAGATTAGTATACAAGTTATATTTTTCTGTGTAATCTGCGGATTGCAGAATTTAGACTGCAATGAGGAGGAAAAAATGACTCTTAAAGGAAAGATGTATAAAAAGAGAGATGTAGGAGCTCACCTTCACTCAGATGACCCCTATCTCCCGCGGGGTGGTTACAAGGAACCCACGGTCTGTCCAACTTGTAAAGCGATTTATTATAATAAGAAATGGGCCTTAGAAGAACAACTATCTTTTAGTTTAAAAAAACTTGGAGAATTTCATTATCAAAAATGTCCGGCTTGCCGCAAAATTGAAGACCGTTACCCAATGGGCATTCTTCATCTTTCCGGTAAATTTCTCAACGAACATAAAGACGAACTTATAAATCTTATTAGGAGTGAAGAAAGAAGGGGACGAGAGAAAAACCCTCTAGAAAGGGTCATTAAAATAGAAGAAATGAAATACGGACTGAATGTAGAAACGACTACAGAAAGTTTGGCTCTGCGTTTAGGACGGGTCCTCTCCCGCGCCTATAAAGGAAAAATAAAATATCGTTTCAGTCAGGAGGAAAAATTGATAAGAATCAATTGGCAGAGGGACTAACCAAAAATCAAATATCAAAATGACAATGCAAAATTCAAAATTTGAAAAAGAACAATTCAAAGAAGCATTTAGGAAAAATAATTTTGGATTTTTGGTTTGTGATTTTTGGATTAAACCTATAGTGCCTTGTAAAATAAATAAGGGTTGCATCTACACAGATTAGCGCAGATCCCGATATATCGGGACTGATTAGCACAGATGTCGTCAGAAATATCTGTGCTCATCTTGTATCTTTTCATCTGTGCCCATCTGTGAAATCATACCTTTATTTAGTTGACAGAGCTATAGGATGGTAATAAAGAGGTAAAAAAATGCCTACTTATGAGTATGAATGCGAATCCTGTGGCTACCGTTTTGAGAGATTTCAAAGCATCACTGCTGAACCCATTAAACAATGTCCTATTTGTGGGGGAGAAGTAAAGAGACTGATAGGTGTAGGTTCAGGTATTATTTTTAAAGGAACTGGTTTTTACGCCACTGACTACAGAAGCCCTCGTAGTGCTGAAGCAAAACCAAAAATAGAAAGACCAAAAAGGGAAAAAAATGAACCACAGACCCGTCTGCCAAAGCGAAGCGGCGGGCAGGGAACACAAAGAGGGAAGGAAGAGAAAGAATCATAAGTTCTTATTATTAAATAATCCCTGTGATCTCTGTGGTTAAGTATTTGACAATATCAAATAAAAAAGAAGGAGGAAAAGATGTGTCATAAAAGAAAATCCCAAATCCCCAAAATTGCCAATACTACCAAATTCTTGGAATTTCACAGAGTGATGTCTCATCTGGGTTTAGTGGTTCTTTTAGCGCTGTTTTGTTTCGCTAGTTTGGCTCAAGGACAAATGAAAGAGAGTGCGTCTCTAATTTCTAAAAGCAATGAAGGACTCTTCAGGTTCTTTACGCCCTCTCGGTTTTCAATGTCTCATTCATATACACTTTCTTATTCTCTGGCGAATAGTAAAGGACAATGGCAGGGGTTATATCTAAACCAGATGAGTTATCGTCTATCACCTTCACTGCTCTTAGAATTTGATTTGGCGACTCGTTTTGAGCCTTTCAAAAAGACGAGCCAAATACAAAAATCATTTGTTCCATATTTTTCCTTACAGTATCAACCAAACAAAAATTTGTTTTTTAAAATAGATTATAGGCAGACTTCTCTAGAAAACAACGGTTATATATTTCACAGATGAGCGAGGGTAAGAGAAAGAGTTGACCTTTTTCCGATGAGTCTTTGTTCTCATACTGTCTTCTCCGTTGAGGGCGGATATTATTCTCCTCGTGTGAAGGAGGCAAATGAACATTTAAGGCGATGGGGTTCTTCTTCCAGATTTGGGAATGGGTTAGCAATATGGTTCCGCTGGGCATTTAGTGAAACAAAACTTTCTTTGCCAATTTATCCAGGTTACGAGCTTTCTTTACCGCCAAAACCCCTCTTTTTAACCATAGATCTAAATTACTTGAGAGATCAAGCTAGTGAACAAACCTTATCAAATCTCTTGTTACTCTTCAGTTCAAACTATTCCTTTAATATAAAGAAAGGCATAATCCAGATATCCGATATCAGATAGCAGATGACAGTAAAGTCAGTTTGAAAATCTACAATGTTGCGGGGCAGTTAGTGAGGACGTTGGTTAATGAGGTAACCCCACCCTCACCCTCCCCTTCACCGCAAATGCGGGATCCCGCTCTGGCGGGACAAGGGGAGGGAAGGGAGGGGTTAGGAGAGGGGGAGGGTGAGGTGAGATGGTAAGGATGAAAGCGGAAAACCTGTAGCGTCAAGTGTATATTTTTATCGCTTGAGGGCTGGTGATTTTACGGCGACAAAGAAGATGATTCTAATGAGATAACCTCTCCCCTTTTCTTCCCCTCATCGGGAAGTGGTAGGCGAGAAGTCGGTTTTTGGGAGGGCAGAGATGAAAGCAGCCAGCAGGTAGCACCAAGCGTCTATTTCTATGAATTATTCACTCCACCACACCGCGAAGAGATAGTAACAGAGGTAACTAATTTTGTGTTAGCTAAAATTTAAAAGTGGACAGTTTGAAAAATTGAAATGGAATATATCTTAGTAAATTTTTGAGAGCTCCGTTAGGAGCAAAATGTTTATAGATATAGAACAATTGCGAAGCCACATAGCCCCGCCGTTGGCGGGACGAAATACGGGGTAAATGCTCGGCTAATACATATACACATATCGCTCCTACGGAGCTAAATTCCTTGTGTTACAATTTTTTGCTATAAACATATAACTCCTACGGAGTTAAATAGCTTTCTGTAGATACCATTTCTTGACACCCCAAAATTCCTGGGATATGTTTTTTTCAATCTCTTTTTTCAAATAGCGCTTAATAGGTTATAGCATTTTAGGTGTCCACTTTTAATTCTTAATTGACAGAGGTAACTAATTTTATTGACATAAAGAAGATAATAATGGTAAAATAATAACTCAGGTTAATTGAACATTAAATCAAGGGGAAAACTTCAATGAAACAAATTTGGGGAATTATTCTTTTCGTTTCTTTCTCTTTTATTTCTATGAGCAACTCTTTTGCCATTCACTCCAGAGCAGGAACAACAGGTCTGGCTTTTTTGAAAATCGGCGTCGGAGCCAGAATTTCCGGGATGGGAGAAGCCTCTTTAGCGGTAGTTAACGATGCCAGTGCTAATTTCTGGAATCCGGCTAGACTGACAAGGATTGAAGGATATAGTCTGGTACTAATGCATAATCACTGGATTCAGGACATAAATCATGAATACCTGTCATTGGCTATTCCCTTTTCTAAAGGAAAGCGAACCTTCTCTTTAGCCTTGACAGAAGTAACAGTGAGTGGACTTGAATTCCGTGAAGACCAACCGACTGCGGAACCAAAAGGAAAATTTAATACCTATGATTTATCTTTAAGTGGCTCTCTGGCTCAAAGTTTGGGAAAGGATATTTCTTTTGGAGTAACTTTTAAATATCTCTACGAAAAAATTTATTTAAACGATACCCAAGGCTGGTCATTTGATTTAGGGACATCAATTATTCCTGGCTACAAGAATTTAGAACTGGCCGGGGTGGTGCAAAACATCGGACCCGATATGAAATTTGAGAGAAGAGATTTTCGTCTACCAACAACTTTTAAATTCGGTGGAAGTTATTCTATAGATTCTCCTCATTTAAGAGGACAGTTTCTATTAGCCAGTGACTTTGTAAAGCCAATAGATAATTTCTGGCATTTGAATCTTGGCACTGAGTATAATTATCAAAAACGATATTTTCTGCGTGTTGGTCACAAATTAGGGCATGACAGTGAAGGCTTCACCGCCGGTGTGGGATACAAGATGAAATCATATCTATTTGACTACGCCTTTGTCCCGCATCGTCTGAATTTAGGGACAAGTCACAGGTTTTCTTTAGGATTAAAATTCTAACATAGGATTTGAAAGAATGTATAGGCAAATTCAAACGAATGGCGACGGATGCAAACGGATAATAAATATCTGTACGAACCCTGTCAGAAAGCGTTCCGACAAAGGTCGGGATACCGGGGTAAGTCTGCCCGCCAGAGGCGAGGTTCGCCTTCGGCGACTTAAATCGTCCGACGCCATAGTCCGGTTTGGGACGACGGCGTCTGTTTGCATCGGTATATTTATCCTTTTCATCTTTTGGCCGGTTTTGCTTTTTGGCCAGCAACAGAGTGGCGCATCTTGTCCCGTAGATTCTCAGGTCTTCTCTCAAAAGAAAGATACCTGGTTTGGTCAAGATAAATTCAAGCATCTGATAGTTTCTTTGTCGCTTATAGGTTTTTCTTATCATCTTCTTCATAGAGAAAGTGACTTCAGTCAGAAAGAAACAAGATTTTTATCAATCAGTGGCACAGCCCTGGCTGGCTTGCTTAAGGAATTGTACGATTGGAAAAGAAGGCCCACAGGTTTCAGTAAAAAAGACCTTGTTGCTGATGCGGTGGGCATTGCGGCTGGAGTAATGATTTTTGCAAAATGAAACATTTTGGGTTTATTGGGTTTGTTGAGTTGACCCAGTTTATTGAGTTTAACCCAATAAACCCAATAAACTCAACAAACTCAAACCTTTCGTGTTTATTCGTGCTAAAATGGTGGAACCAAGAAAATGAACGGACCTTATTTAGATTTTGAAAAACCATTAGCTGAATTAGAACATAAAATTGAGGAATTAAAAAGTCTTGTCTCGGATGAAAAACTGGAGATGTGGGAGGAGATTTCCAGACTGGAAAAGAAAGCCGAAAGACTCAGAAGGGATATCTATTCCAAACTTACTCCCTGGCAAAGAGTGTTGCTCGCTAGACATCCCAAGCGTCCTTACACCCTTGACTATATTGAGCTGATGATGACTGATTTCCTTGAACTCCACGGGGACCGACTTTTTGGTGATGATGCGGCAATTGTCGGAGGATTAGCCTGGCTTGACGGTCAACCAATTATTGTGGTTGGGCAACAAAAAGGTAAAGATACTAAAGAAAAGATTAAAAGAAACTGGGGGATGGCTCGCCCAGAGGGCTATCGCAAGGCCTTAAGACTCTTTCAAATGGCCACCAAGTTTAAAAGACCGATTGTCACGCTGGTTGACACACCGGGAGCGTGGTGTGGCATTGATGCTGAGGAAAGAGGACAATCAGAAGCGATTGCCAGAAACTTAAGAGAAATGTCAATTCTACCTGTCCCTATTGTGGTCTGTATAATTGGTGAAGGCGGTTCGGGGGGGGCTTTAGGAATTGCGGTAGGTGACCGAATCTTGATGATGGAAAATGCTATTTATTCAGTCATTTCACCAGAAGGCTGTGCTTCCATTCTCTGGCGTGATAGTAGTAAAGCCCCACAAGCCGCTCAAGCTCTAAAACTAACCGCTCAAGACTTATACCATCTAAAAGTGATTGACAAAATTGTTCCCGAACCATTAGGTGGAGCACATCGTCAACCCACCGAAGCCGCTAATATTTTGAAAGTTGAAATACTTAAAGCATTAAATGAACTAAAAGATATACCTACGGAAGATTTAATCAAATTAAGAATTGAGAAATTTTCCCAAATAGGTATCTTCTCTGAAGAATTGGAATAAATCTTATGGGACTTGAAGGAAGCCTGGCTGATTTTGACTTAGCCGATATTCTACAACTAATTCACCTTGGAAAAAAAACCGGTGCACTTCATCTTCAGTCTGGAGTTGATTCAGGGATTATCTATTTTAATGAAGGAATGGCAGTGCACGCTTTCTCAGAGCATTTGACAGGCGATGAAGCGGTTAATCGCATTTTGCGCTGGCGAACCGGTCAGTTTGTCTTTAAGCCTGATGAGACGACGACTGAACATACAATGAAGCATCCCATTCAACATCTTGTCCTGGAAGCCGCCCGGCAAATTGATGAATGGGAAGATATGAAAAGACTCATTCCCTCTATGGATGTCATTCTGACTATTGAAGAAAATCCCGCTATTGGAACAGACGAGATTCAACTCCAACCACTGGAATGGAGAATTCTTACCTTTGTTGATGGCTCAAGGTCAATCAATGAAATTTGTAAAGAGAGTCGCATTTCTGAGTTTGATACCTGTAAAGTCCTTTATGGGCTCCTTTCTTCGGGATTAATTAAGAGTGTAGGCACAAAAGCAGTGGAGAAATCAAAAACTGAACCACCAAAAGTTGAGAAAAAAATAGTAGTGGAAGAAGCAAAAAAGGAAAAAGGCGGACTACTTGGTGGACTGTTCGGAAAGAAAAAATAAAATAATAAGGAGGAAAAGATGAAAAAAGGGAAACTTTTTTTACTGACGATTATTTTTCTGATATTTTTTCAAAGTATAGTGCAAGCCGAAGAAATAGAAAGAATCTTAGTGACTCCTGGCAATTCACCAAAGATTAACGAAAAATTCCAGAAGTTTTTTTCTCAAATGGATCCGCAGGATACTGTCAAACTCTGGGTATTCTTTACAGATAAAGGAATTTTTACCAAAACTAATTATGAAAGAGAATTACAAAATGTCAGAAACCAACTTACGAAAAGAAGCCTCAATCGCCGATTAAAATTGAGGTCGTGGGAGAATGTAGTTGATTTCACTGATTTACCTGTTTTCTCCCCCTACTTAGAAACACTGAAATCAAAAGGAGCAAAAATCTTAGTGCCCACTCCTTGGTTGAATGGAGTCAGTGTGAAGACGACGGTGGGGTCAATCTCAGAAATTCAAAAACTTCCTTTTGTCAGGGAAATTAGACCGGTGGCAATCCTTATTTGTCCGAGAGAGTCTGAAGAGGAAAAATTGCTTCCTCCCAGAAAATCTCCTCGAACTATAGAAACACTTCAATACGGTAATTCCGAAACACAACTGAGCCAAATTAAGGTGCCAGATTTACATCAAATGGGTTATACCGGGAAAGGGGTATTAATTGCCATCTTTGATACAGGATTTAATATTGTGGAAACTCCCTATTGCTATGTGCACGAGGCTTTGCGAAATGCCAAGAATCACATTCTCTACCAGTGGGATTTCATTAATAATGACTCCACGACTTACTACAACCCTTGGGACCCGACTAATCCTGGAAGTGATCCGGAAGATACGGACCCTGAGCAACCGAGCCATGGAACCAAGATGCTTGCACTAATCGCTGGCTATGCTCCGGGCAATCTGATAGGTTCGGCTTTCGGGGCTGATTTTTTGCTGATGAAGACGGAAATTTATCAAGGCAACGACATAACGGCTGAGGAAGATAATTGGGTAGAAGCCGCTGATTCGGCAGAGAGACTAGGCGCTGATATTATCTCCAGTTCCTTAGGCTATCATGCCTTCTTTACTTCCCCAAGTGGTGGTGACACTCTATTTTATTATGACTCCCTTGCAATGAATGGAGACAGTGCGGTCACTACTAAAGCGGCTGACCTCGCCGCTTCTAAGGGGATTTTAGTAATCAATGCCATGGGGAACAAACGGACGGATTTAAACCATCCAAATGACCCATATTATAATGTTACTTATATTGTCGCCCCGGCAGATGCAGACAGCATCATTGCAGTGGGTGGGGTGAATCCCTGGACCAATGAGTGGAATTCCACCTACAGTGTTACTGGTCCAACAGCAGATGGAAGGACCAAGCCCGAAGTTTGTGCCGCCTGGCAAGCTTATACGATAAAAGTAGACAGCATCACGGCATATACCTATGGAGCTGGGACATCTTGTGCTACTGCTATTGTCGCCGGTGCCTGTGCCTTGCTCTTAGAGGCGCATCCATCTTGGAGCAATATGAAGGTTCGGGAGGCAATTATTAAAACTGCCAGTCAATCTAATAGTCCTGACACTATCTTAGGTTGGGGAATTCCCGACTTCAAAAAAGCCCTATATTATGAAACTCCGGAGGTTCCGCCATTTAATCAGGATGAACTGGCTGACCCGTATCCTAACCCAGCTAATCTTGAAGATAACTCCGATAACCCAAATAATTTTAAAGATGACGAGCTGGTAATCCCCTTTAATCTAGTAAATCAATCGCTGGTTTCGCTTTATATCTTCACTATTTCTGGAGAATTAGTCTGGCGAAAGGATTTGGGCACATATATTCCAGGTCGGGATTATAAAGTTCCATGGAATGGGAAAAATCTAAATGGCAAAAAAGTAGCAAGTGGTGTTTATTTTGTGCTCTTACATACAGGTTGGGGGCATTCAGTCAAAAAAATTGCCGTAGTGAGGTAAAATAGTTCATAGTTCGTAGTTCATCGTTCATAGTATATTTGAAAATTCATTGGTTAGCTGCTCCTTAATAAACTATGAACTATGAACTAATTTGTGATTTTGATATTTGCATTTTAGATTTTGTTTAAAGGTTCCCCGGTAGCTCAATGGTGGAGCAAGCGGCTGTAAAGGTGGTATGAGTCCAAAGATTGACAAGAGGCGCTATCGTGACCGGAGACAATATTTGATTGAGGCTGTCCGAAAGAGGAGAAAAAAGATTCGGCAGATGGCGATCAAATACAAGGGCGGAAGAGGCCAAGTCTGCGGTTACCATCGATGCATGGAAGCAATGGAATTCCATCATCCAAGTTCTTCTAAAAAAGACTTCGGCATATCTAAAAAAGGATATACCCGTGGCTGGAAAAAAGTCAGGGAAGAACTTGATAAATGCCTAATGTTATGCGCCAATTGTCATCGGGAGATGCATACCGGGTTGCAGCTTCCACGAGCAATCGTGGTTGAAAAATCAGGTGAATTCAGGGAAATCCCGATGTAAGATGGGGACAATCCTGAGCCAAGCCCTGACGTTATGTCGGGGAAGGTGCAGAGACTATCCCGCAAGGGAGTACTATTCCGATAATCTTGGGATGGGAAGCGCCTGAGTCCCGTCATCTGGCGGGATGTGAGATAGTCCAAGCCCTGGAGTAATTCAGGGGTGCTTGTAACCGCAAGGCTGTAGGTTCGAGTCCTACCCGGGGAGCCAGTTTTATTAATACGAATTGGGGATTTTCGGAAAGAGAAACGGAAGTCCCCTTTTCTTTTTTCTCCCCACCCGACCCAACCCCTGAAGGAATATTTTAATTTTTGAAAGCGTCAAAATCCTCTTCACCCCGTGAGATAATTTTTTCATTATGCAATAGACCCTTATTTCTATCGTCTTCTATCTCACGGGGTAAATAATAAAGGTTTATTTGCATTTGCTCTTTTGAATAAAGAATGTTTTTGATGAACTTTTTGATTAAAAGATTTCTTTCAATTCCTTTTTGCTGGGCAAGGGATTTTAAAAATATTTTGACCTGTGAAATAGGTTTAAATAAAATGCAAGAAACAGATATTCAATCTCTACTACTACAAACAGGTCGCTCCTACGGAGCTACAAACATATTGCTTTTGCGAAATACTACAAACAGATTGCTCCTACGGAGCTTTATTCATATTAGCTCCAGAGGAGCGATATGTTTGTAGAAAGATTATCTCCCT
>JBFLXN010000086.1:0-11110 GCA_040755715.1 Candidatus Edwardsiibacteriota bacterium | reverse complement strand
TCCGCAGTTCCTCCTGTACTACCGCAGGAAGCGATCGGGCATCTTTATTTTCCATGCCCTCATTATATCATATTTGCTTAACTATGTCAAATAAAAATTAAACTATTTTATGCTCTGATTAGTAAGTCTGTAATAATGATGATATTCAAACCATCATCGGCTTGTACTGTGCCTTCTAACGATAATCTCTGCTTAGCAATACCTAATACCTTAGAGGCTTTCATATACTGTAATGGAACTATTTCGGTTTCCAGTCGCAAGAATCCTTTTTTGCCGATTTCGTCTAACTTTTTAACGAGTCTTTCTAAATCTGAAAGTTTAGGCTCTCTTTCTGTAATGATAAGCAAATTTTCAGCGTCATTAGTCTGGACACTCCCAAATTTTGACAGTCTCGTTTTTATAAAAGGCTCTATTTCTGAGGCAAGAAGGTTTTTGAGGAAAAGGACTTTGGTTTGAGAAAAAATACTCATATCATCTACTCTAAAATCTATGGTTCCCTCGGCTTTAGGCGAAAGAGGAATTGTGGGAATTGGCTGAGGTGGTTCCTGTTGTGCGAAACTCGTTGATAAAAGCAAAAAACCGCCAATCAAAATTTCAGTAAATAAGCTCATTCTTTTTTGTAGAGTAGACACTTCAAACCTCCTTCTGTTATTTTGACAAAATCATTGGCACGAGACTATTTCGTCTTCCGATATACATTGGAGTCCTCGCGATGACATTTATTGTCTTTTACCACCTAATGTTACAACATTCCATTAAGAAACGGATTTTTTAGCCGCAGGAAACCTACTTCCTATATCTCGCCAGTGCAAACAGTGGGGACAACGCCAGAAGAAATCTTTTGTCTTGAAACCGCAATGGCCACAACTGAAAAGATTCTTTTCTTCTATCAGTTCCCAGAGCAAAGAGAATGTTTTCTTTGCCTCTTCCGAGTTTCCTTCAGCAAAATTCAGCTCCTGCAGAAGAACCCGAGCTTCTAAAGAATCAGAATGATATTCTAATGCCTGTTTACAAAATTCAGTCGCTTTTGGTAACTCGTCTTTCTTTTGATAAATCTTTGCTAGAGTCAAAAGAGTTTTTAAATCATGAGGATGTTTTTTCAAGAATTGATGATAAATTTTCAATACTTCTTCAAAATTTCCCTGCTCGTAATAAGCCTTTTCTAGACGCTCATAGGTGATAAAGGCAAACTTGGGACTTTTAGCTACAATTTTTTTCCAAAGTGAAATGGCTGATTCTACTTTTCCATTTTCATAATATATGTCTCCTAAATAAAGATACGCTGGCACACAATTCTGGTCAAGAGAAATTGATTCTTTGAAAGTCTCAGTTGCAGACTTCAAATCACCTTCTTTTTTCTGCTCTATACCAATATAAGTCTTATACAGAGCCAAGGAATTTTTGTCTTTGATTTTTTTCAATTTCAAAATCTCTTTGTCGGTCAAAAAAGCTTCCTCCCAGCGTTTTTCCTTTTCGTATAAATCAATAATCATCTCTCTGGCCGGAAGGTCTTGAGGGTCAAGTCGAATCAATTCCTCTAGAACCGAAGTGGCTCGGGCAAATTTCTGACTGGCTAAATAATCCTGGGCTAAACTTCGTAAGATTTCTTTTTCTATCTTTTTTGATACCGAAGGCCTAGCGGTAAGTGATTGATGAATTTGAATGGCTTTTTCCAGCCGGCCTTGTTTTCTCAAAATATCTCCTAACTTAATATAGGCGTCAATATTGTCAATGTCTTTTTCCACAGTTTCCTTAAACCGGTAATAAGCATTCTCTAAATCTCCTGCTAAAAGACAATTAAGACCATCAATGTAAGCTGATGGCCCTTTTTCTTTGCGGGCGCGTCTATGTTTGAAATGCCGATAACCAATCCATCCTACCAAGATAAGTGCCGCCAATAATGTTAAATTCCAAAATATTGACATAAGATTTATTCTCCTTTTTTAGTTTCTTCTTTTTCAGAACTTTTTTCTTCTGCTTCTGCTAAAGGCAAATTACGCAGGGCAGTAAGTTCAACGGTCAAATTGTCTATCTTCTTTTTCTGTGCCCAGATTCTTCGCCGCAAAGACAATTCATGGAAAATATTAATGAAAAAAGTTACCACCATCCCGAGAGCAATACTGAGCAGAATAACAAGCGGCAGTGGTTTATTGACAAATTGCCAACTGAATACCGTGACCGTAACATCTTCCTTAATGTTTTGTAAAACGATAATAGTCAAAGCAATGATGAGCAATAACGAACCGAGTAATCTTAAAATCCACATTTTTTAATAACCTCCTCTTTTTTCAGGTAAGAAGTGTAAGAGTTGAGAAGTTTTGGAGTTCATTTGAAATTATTTAATTTTTCAATTCTGATAAGTTACCACCGTCCTAAAATGCCTCAGCCTTCAGAGGCTGTGTCGCAATGTCATTGCGAGGAGCGTAGCGACGAAGCAATCTTTCATTTTATAAGGATTTGAGATTGCTTCGCTATTGCTCACAATGACAAAAATGCGGATTATGACACAGCCTCTTTAGGGTGGGGGTCGTTGACTTGTCCCAAATAGAGTATGGCTACCAGCTTCTTCTATCTTAACCATCAAAAGCTTTCGGATTAAATCATTTTTTTCTACAGGATGAAAAACCACTGTCTTATTAGTTCTGGTTCTGCCTTTGAACTGACCATTTCCCCTGCGACTTTCTCCTTCAACCAAAACTTCTACCGTTTTGCCAATCATCTCTTGATTTTTCTTTTTAGTAATTTCCTCTTGAACCGCAATTAATTCTTGCAAGCGTCGCTGTTTATCCTCCTCAGAAATTTGATTTGACATTTCTGCCGCTTTTGTTCCTATCTTTGGTGAAAATTTGAAGGTATAAGCCGAGTCAAATTGAATTTTTTGAACTGCCATCAGTGTTTCTTGGAAATCCTTCTCGGTTTCACCGGGGAAACCAACAATCAGGTCAGTGGTGATACTCGGGTCAGGAATCAATTCACGAATTCGCTCAACTATCTGGTGATATTTTTCAAAGGAATATCCACGATTCATTGCCTTTAAAATGCGGTTTGAACCTGTTTGAAGCGGCAAATGCAAATGCTCACAAATTTTTTTTGAATTAGATATAACCTTCAACAAATCTTCGTCAATATCTCGTGGGTGTGAAGTGGTGAAACGAACGCGCTCAATTTTTGCTACTTTTTCTACTTCTGGCAAAAGTTGGCTGAATCCTATTTCTCTATCTCTATAAGAATTGACATTTTGTCCGATAAGCATTACTTCTTTTGTTCCTTTTCCGGCTAAATGCGAAATCTCTTCTAAGATTTCCTGACACCTTCTTGACTTTTCAACACCTCTGACATAAGGCACAATACAATAGGCACAGTAATTACTGCAGCCTTCCATAATGGCGACGAGAGCAGAAAGTGGGGCTTGAGGTATCACTCTGGTGGCAAAAGTTTCTTCATCGCTTATTTCCAACTGGGGAAGATGGTCAGAATTATATTTTTCAATTATTTGGGGAAGTCGTCTATAAGCTTTGGTGCCAACAATCAAATTAATGAAAGGAAAATCATCAAACAGTTTTTCTCTCTGCTCCTGGGCGATACAGCCGCAAATTCCTAAGATAATTTCAGGTTTTTCTTCTTTTAGTTTTTTTAGTTCTCGCAATCGTCCAAAGACTCTTTCTTCGGCGTGCTGGCGAATAGCACAGGTGTTTAAAAGAATAATATCTGCTTCTTTGATTGTTTGAGCGGGCAAATAACCTTCGACAGAAAGAAGCCCCTTCATCAATTCAGAATCATAGACATTCATCTGGCAGCCGAAAGTCTGGACATAAAATTTTTTCATAATCAAAACAACAATTACAGCGATAAAAACCAAGATTACCACGATGAAACTTTAACTTTTGCCTCGTTATCATCGTTCTTTTTATCGCTGAAATCAGGACCCTGATAAAATCGGGATACTATAAAATAATATCACAGCTCATGCTAAAATGCAAGTTAAAAATCAGTAAAACTGCCGAACAATTGTCCATCCGATATTTTCTCTATACTTATTCTGGCTAATTTATCTTTGAATTCATCAGCACCTTCCCCGATAGATCGGGCTCTACCGACAATAAATATTTTGAGATAATTTCCTGAAATTCCTGTCAAGCATCCATTTTGCTTGTCTCTTTTTGATTCAATGATAACTTCTATTTCTTTTCCCAAAAATCTGCTGAGATAACTCTTCTTTTTTTCAATTGTCAGAATTCGGAGAGTTTTACTTCTTCGGGCTTTCGTTTCTGATGGTACCGTCTCTTTAAAAGAGGCGGCTAAAGTACCTTTACGAAGGGAATAATTGAAGATGTGTAGATAAGCAAATGGTACTTCCTCAATGAGTTTATAAGTGGAACTAAAATCGTCTTCGGTTTCTCCAGGAAAACCCACCATAATGTCTGTGCCCACAGCCAAATCAGGGATTTCCGCTATTAGTTGATTAACAAGTCTCCTATATCTTTCCGGGGTGTAAGGGCGATTCATTTTTTGTAAGACATTTTCGCTTCCGCTTTGAAGTGGAATATGCAAGTGATGACATATTTTATGAGATTTCTTAATCAATTCAATCAATTCAGGGCTAAATTCATTTACTTCTAACGAACTCAAACGAAGGCGATGGAGTTTTTTTATTTCTTCTAAATGAGGGATTACTTGTAACAAGTGTTCGCCTTCCAGATGGACTCCAGTCAATACAATCTCCTGAAAACCTGCTTCAGTCAATCGTTTTGCCTCATCAATAATTTGGTTTAGTGCCCGGCGACGTGATTTTCCTCGAGTATAGGGCACAATACAATAGGAGCAAAAGGCATCACAACCATCCTGAATTTTCAGGAATGCTCGAGTGTGTTGGAAGTGTCCGCAAACCGGAGACTCTGTAAAATCTACTATTTGATGAATTGGGGTGACTCTGACTCGGGATAAGTTCTTCTCTTCAAGAAGTTCAATAATTTTATTCTCTTCAGGCAATCCGAGAACAAGGTCTACTTCATCAATTTGGCCAATTCGTTCGGGATTAATCTGGGCATAACATCCAGTAACAATAATGTAGGGTTTAGGGTTTTTTCGGGAAATTTTATGAATTGCCTGTCTTGCTTGTTGTTCTGCTACCTGAGTTACCGCACAAGTATTAATCACGCAAATCTCTGGGTCTTTTTCCACTGGGACAATAGAATAACCAGCCCGACAAAAAATCTCTCTCAGACTCTGAGTGTCATATTGATTAACTTTACAACCAAAAGTAATAAAAGAAACCTGAGACATTGAGAACTCCCCAAGATATTCCTCACTTCGTTCCTGACCGTCGTCTCGCCCGTTGGCCTCGCTCGTCCCGATAAATCGGGACGGCTGAGAGGCTATGCTCAAAGGGTTACGACCGAGGGCTCTGCATCTTGCCTGCCCGTTCTTCTCTGAAGTCGCTACAACCTGTCCGTTGTCTCAAGATGCGGAGCTAACGGTCAGGACGGCCAGGGAAACAACGGACAGGTCAGAATATGATTACGCAGATTTTTAAACAAGCTTACACAGATTGGCGAATCGGTTTTATCTGCGTAATCAAGACATTATTCAAATTCCTAGGCGGCAAAAAAAGGCCGCTATCACTCTGAAATAGCTGCCTTTTTGTTAAAAATTAGAAACTTCCATCATTTTTTGCTCTAAGATTTTTCTTTGGCTGCTCTGAAAACTTGAGCATAAAGGTGGGTACAGCCCAAGCCAGCCCAAAATGTAGTAAATAAAACGCCAACCATCAAGAGAATAATACCAAAGGCTGAAATGATAGAAATTACTATACTCATCACCAGAGCCAAGATAAGATTTTCTATATTCTTTTTCACAAATTCAATGATTTCATCAAATTGAAAGGCTTCAGTGAATTTCCCGCTGAGAGCAAATCTTCCCATAATATAGGGAAAAGCCAACCAGAGAGCAATTCCATAAATAAATGATAGAAGTTGACCCAGACAGGGGATGACATTGACGATAATAGCGGGCATGATATAAATAATTACAATCAACAAAAAAACTAAACCCTTGACAAACTTTTCACCTAATTGGTCCCATTCGGGTAAAGGAGTTTCTTTGCCTTCTATATTATCCTTCATTAACTCTAAGAGATAGCCGAACACGAAAGGTATACCGATAACTAAATAGCTCAATAAGGTAAAGAAACCACCTACCAGGATTTTTCTGAGAGCCTCTCTGTCTTCAAACATAAAAGAAAACGCTCTACCGAAATTCATTTTTCTGCTCCTTAATAAGTTGAATTGATGATAAGTATTACCACGAAAACACGAAAGGAAAAAGATACCCAAAAATTTCGTATTTTCCTAGTTTTCGTGCCTTCATGGTCAAAAGTCAAAGATTCTTTGGGGGGTGAGAGAAGTTTCTCTCTCACCCCTAATGTTCTCTTACTCTTTACCACTGAATGGGGGGTAGGCGTCTGTCATAAAAGACATATAGGCATAAACACGCATCATCCACCGATACAAACCAACATTGAAGTCAAACATTCCTTTGGGATATTTGCCGGTGAACAACACCGCCCACCAAGCGATAAAAGTAACGATGGATGAAGCAATGGAGTAAAGAGCGAGACAGACTCCGTGAGGAATTCCGACATAAAGCCAACCAAAGAGCAATCGCAAGATGAGAATTCCACGGGAGAGTTTCTCCGGATAGTCAATCGAGAATTTTGCTGGATGTGGCATCTTTTCTCACCTCCTCTCTCTGTGTAATGTTTAGGGTTTCTTTTGTAATTAAACAAATTATAGCATACAATAAGGAAAAAAGTCAAGATATATTTTTGAAAAATTTCCTTGACTTTTTTCGCCTTGTTAACTTAAACTATAACTGCACTGTAAGATTTTTGGCTGGATTAAATGGTAGCAGTTGCGTAACTCGCCCCGTTAGAAATAACTAGACAGAAGATATAGCCTTCTGAATAGTGGTGGAGAATTTCTAACGAGGGTAATCTGTGGCTACTAAAATCAAACCCGAACGAAGTGAGGGTTATCTTGATAGCATAGGAAAGTATAAACCACTGAGGACACTGAAATCACTGAAGAGTTTTTTAATCCAAAGATAAAGAAGATCTTATTTTTCTGTGTATTCAGTGTATTCAGTGGTTTGAAGGATTTTCCTTGATGGCAATTGGCAGGAGGAAGAGAATGCAAAAGAGAAATATCAAAGCGTCCAGAGGCACAAAAATTTCCTGCAAAGGTTGGGCACAAGAAGCGGCGATGAGAATGTTAATGAATAACTTAGATGCTGAAGTAGCCGAAAAGCCTGAGGAATTAATTATTTATGGTGGATCTGGTAAAGCGGCAAGAAACTGGGACTGCTATAAGGCAATTGTTGGCGCTCTAAAGAAATTGGAAAATGATGAAACACTTCTAATTCAATCAGGGAAACCGGTTGGGATTTTTAGAACTTTTGAATATGCCCCGAGAGTGTTAATTGCCAATTCTCTACTTGTGCCGGCCTGGGCTAATTGGGATTATTTCCGCAAACTTGAGGCTTTAGGTTTGATTATGTACGGCCAAATGACAGCCGGCAGTTGGATTTATATCGGCACACAAGGAATTTTGCAAGGAACTTATGAAACTTTAGCTGCTTGCGCTAGAAAACACTTCAACGGTTCTCTTAAAGGAAAATTTGTCTTAACCGCAGGAATGGGTGGAATGAGTGGAGCTCAGCCCTTAGCGGTAACAATGAATGAGGGAGTTATTCTTGATGTGGAAGTAGACCCAGCGAGAATTAAACGGAGAGTAGAAATGGGTTTTTGTAATCTGATGGAGACAAATCTTGATAAAGCCCTGCAATTGGTAGATTCTGCGGTGAAAAAGGATACTTCTCTCTCTGTAGGTCTAGTAGGCAATGCTTCAGAAATCCATCCAGAATTAGTAAGGCGAGGTATTATTCCTGATGTCCTCACTGACCAGACTTCTGCTCATGACGAACTTAATGGTTATGTACCTGGAGAGATACCATTTGAAAAAGCAATGGAATTGCGGAGAAACAATCCCGAAGAATATATTAAGCGCTCCTATGAATCAATGGCTACTCAAATGAGAGCGATGTTAGAAATGCAAAAGAAGGGGGCGGTCGCCTTTGACTACGGCAATAATATTAGAGGACAGGCAAAAAAAGTTGGAGTGGAAAATGCTTTTGATATTCCAGGGTTTGTTTCAGAGTACATTAGACCGCTATTTTGCGAAGGTAAAGGACCTTTCCGCTGGGTAGCACTCTCTGGAGACCCGAAGGATATTTATACCACGGATGAAGAAGTTCTAAAACTTTTTCCTAAAGACAAATCTTTAATCCGCTGGATTAGAATGGCTGAACAGAAGGTGAGATTTCAGGGATTGCCCGCCAGAATTTGTTGGTTAGGGTTGGGAGAGAGAGATAAGTTTGGAATAGCCATCAATCAATTAGTGAAGAAGAAGAAAATCAAGGCACCAATCGTGATTGGTAGAGACCATCTGGATACAGGGTCGGTAGCCTCTCCTAATCGTGAGACTGAAGGAATGAGGGATGGCTCTGAGGCGATTGCCGATTGGCCAATCCTTAATGCCTTGCTAAATACGGCTTCTGGAGCCTCTTGGGTCTCTGTGCATCACGGTGGAGGCGTGGGTATCGGACTTTCTATCCACGCAGGGCAAGTAATTATTGCCGATGGAACAAAAATGATGGAAGAGAGACTGCAAAGGGTTTTGACTAATGACCCTGGTATTGGTATTGCCCGCCATGCAGATGCCGGCTACGAGGAAGCCATCAAAACTGCTAAGAAAAAAGGCGTCCAACTGCCAATGAGAATTATGTCTGCCAAGAAATAGAGACATACATTTCGTTGATATGCTGATATGTTAATAAGTAAGAAGTTTCCCGTATCAGCGTTTCACCGTCTAAGCGTATTAGCATTTTATGGAGAGAAATCTATGTCCACTACCAAGACAATTATTGAGATTACCGAAAAGTTTGGGGCTCACAACTATAAACCACTACCAGTAGTCATTTCCAGAGCAGAGGGCATCTGGGTCTATGATGTAGAAGGTAAAAAATATCTAGATATGCTTAGCGCCTATTCCGCTGTGAATCAAGGGCACCGCCATCCTAAGATTGTGGCGGCGCTTAAGAAACAAGCGGAAAGAATAACTCTGACTTCTCGTGCCTTTTATAATGACCAACTGGGACCATTTATGAAGAAGTTGGCCCGATTGTGCAAGATGGAAATGGTCTTGCCAATGAACACAGGTGCCGAGGCTGTAGAGACAGCAATTAAAACAGCGAGAAAATGGGGCTATCAAAGGAAGAAAATTCCCAAGGATATGGCAGAAATTATTGTTTGTGAAGACAATTTTCACGGCCGCACTATTACTGTTGTTAGTTTTTCTTCTGAAGAACAATACAAGAATGGATTTGGTCCTTTGACTCCGGGATTTAAGATAATTCCTTATGGGGATGCAGAGACACTGGAAAAAGCGATTAGTCCCAATACCGTCGCATTTCTGGTTGAACCGATTCAAGGCGAGGCTGGGGTAAGAATTCCTCCCACAGGTTATCTAAAAGAGGTGCGAAATATATGTATCTCAAAAGGGATTCTTTTGATTGCCGATGAGATTCAAACCGGTTTTGGTCGGACGGGAAAAATGTTCTGCTTAGACTATGAGGGAGTCAAGCCAGATATGTATATTTTGGGAAAGGCACTCGGTGGCGGAATCTTGCCGATTTCCGCCGTAGTCTCTTCAGCAGAAATTTTGAGTGTATTCAAGCCTGGGGACCACGGTAGTACTTTTGGTGGAAATCCCTTAGCCTGTGCGGTAGCTTTAGCGTCCCTGCAAGTCTTGATTGAAGAGAGATTGGCTGAAAAAGCTTATAGATTCGGTGGCTATTTCCTAGAACGACTTCGGGAAATTAGAAATCCTCTGATAAAAGAAATCAGGGGTAAGGGACTGCTCATTGGTGTGGAATTGAAAGAGGAAGCTGGAGGGGCCCGGAAATATTGCGAGGCCCTGATGAATCAAGGTTTGCTCTGTAAAGAGACACACGAGGATGTCATTCGCTTTGCCCCGCCATTATTAATTACCAAAAAGGAAATTGACTGGGCCGTAGAGAGGATTAAGAAAGTATTTGCTTGATGGCGTAGGAAAATATAAATTGTGTTGATTGCTAATTTTTGTTGATATGATTGTTGGCACCTGTCAAATTGAACTTTATATTCCCCAGAGCGATTCCTTAAAGTTTAAAAGGCGTGTCTTGAAAAGCTTGAAGGAACGATTGCGTCAGCAATTTAATATCTCTGTATCCGAAACTGATAATGGAAACCTGTGGCAGAGAGCGACTCTTGGGATAGCAATGGTTAGTAATGGGGCTCGTTTTGCTGATGAGATAATTATGAGAGTAGTTGATTTCATCCGAGGGGAGAGAGAAATTGAAGTGATAGATTATAGAGTAGAGATGAGATAAAATATTCCTCGCTTTGCTTAGAATATGATGACACAGTCCCGACTTATTGAGATGGTTTATTTGTGTAATCTGCCTTTTAATTTGCCTAATCAAGGTATGATAAAAGATGCATTACAAGCGGTCTGTTCAGGTCAGCGAAGTTTTAAAAAGAGAAATTAGTGAGATTATTACTAATAGTCTTCAAGACCCTCGGATTGGTTTCGTTACTATCACAGAGGTCACTCTCTCCGATGATTTGCGCTATGCTAAAGTTTATTTGAGCATCTTAGGTTCACCAGAAAGTGAAAAAGAAACTTTGAAAGGGCTAAAAAGCGCCAGAGGCTATATCAGAAAATTAATTGGTGAACATCTTGGACTGCGCTATACTCCGGAAATTTCCTTCCACCTTGACCGTTCTATTACCGACGGGGCCCATATTGACGAATTGCTAAAAGAAATTAGAGAATCTGAGTGAAGATGTAAGACGCAAGATACAAGAGGCAAAAGCCAAAAACTAAAAACTAATGGTTATATGCAAAATGAATTTGAGCAGTTTTCAGCGGCTCAAATTTCAATGAGATATTTTAAAAAACTTGAAAAATCTGATAAAGTCGGTATAATATCTAATCATGAAAAAAAATTAATC
>JBFLXN010000085.1:0-11173 GCA_040755715.1 Candidatus Edwardsiibacteriota bacterium | reverse complement strand
TTTTTGATGTAAGGTTTTTGTTTATAACGAGTTAAATTATATCAAAAGCTGGAGGAAAAGTCAAGAAAAATAATCAGATAACCTGCAAAATATCAGCAGGTTATGAATTTTACAGAAGTCTTAAGAAAATGAAGATAAGGAGTTTTTTCATAATCGCCTCTAATTGTGGTAGGAGAGGCTAAATCAAACCTAACTAAAACTATACTACTCTGCTAAGGAAAAGTCAAGAAAAAATGAAGACAAATTGCAAATTTTTTATAGTAGCAAAATTTAGCCCGACAAAGTCGGGACAAGTTCTGCTACTACTCGGCAGTCTTTGCACTTACCGCTCCTTGGTCCCCTGTTACCCAAGCCTGATTTGCATTAGTCGGGTCTTCCCAGAGGTAGTTATACCATTCAGAAATGCTGTCCGATTTACTGCTCGGACTTTTACAGCGCTCCCATTTATCATCTGGCGGGGGAAGGTATCTTAACACATTCCCGTTTCCTGCACCAATGTAGCCTCTGTATTTGCCAGCACTGAGAACCATCTTTACCGATAGAAATGGGGTGTAGGGGGGAATCTTACCGGGAAGAATATCAACCCCTGCGTATTGTGGTGGAAGCCAAGTACTTCCTCCGTTTTGTGTCCTTAAAAGAATCCCTTGATATTGGTCTGGTGTCGCATTTTTTTCTCCTACAACCCATCCTGTCGTAGATGAAACGAAGCAGACATCATTGAAGTGGTAAGCGGTTCCGACAGGTGTGCTTACACTTGTCCAGGTCTGCCCTCCATTAGTGGTATGTAGGACAGTGCCATTTTCACCCACAGCCCAAGCATCTGTCTCACTCACAGCACAAACCCCTCTGAGGTTCTGGGTAGTTCCAGAAACTTGTGGTTCCCATCTTGTCACTGTATAAGTGGCTGTAAAGCTCTGAGCCGCAAATAGTGCCATTCCTGCCAGTGATAATATTGCTATTTTTATTCTCTTCATTTTTCTTCTTTCTCCTTTCTTTGTCAAGGAAAATCGCCCTGATGCAAAATCGGGACTGATGAGCAGATTTTCTTGACCCATCTACTCCGCATATTTTCTTAGCGGGTAGCGGTCCGACTTATCCGCCACCAAGACGGCGGACAGGTCCAACCTATGTTGATTTTTTGACTCCGATAAATCGGAGCCGTTATTTTGACTCCGAGGCAACCTCGGAGTCCTACCTATATTGGTCTGGTCAGGCAGGGATGTCTGACCTACCATTTTATCGCCGGCATTTCCCGCCCTTCGCTCCGAAGTAGGGTTGGCGGGCAAGCCAGTGCCTCACCTCCTTTCCGCCAGCGTGACGAATTTTTTGTTTGTAGTGTAGCCCTTTATGGGCGTAATTCCATAGCCCAGACATTTATGTCTGGGAATAATGGAAAATAATAAACAATCTTTTTGAAGGCCGTTAACGGCCTTTTTATTTTTGCGTTTTTCCTTTATTTCCCAGCCTTAAAAGGCTGGGCTATTTTTCAATCTATCGTAATAAAATCATCTTCCTCTTTCGCTATTTGCTATTTGCTATTCGCTATTCGCTTTAAAGAAAGAGCTACCTCAATAAAATCATCTTCTTTATCGCCGTGAAATCTCCCGCCTGCAGCCGATAGAAATACACACCTGAGGCTACACACTTTCCACTTTCATCTCTACCGTCCCATACCACCGACCTCATCCCGATAAATCGGGAAGAGGTTAGTTCGTTGACGAGCGTCTTCACCAGTTGTCCGGCAAGGTTGTAGATTTTCAGGGAGACATTGCTATTAACCGATAACTGATAACTAATAACTGTAGTGTGGCTGAACGGATTCGGACAGTTTTGCATTAATCTACATTCCGCATTCCGCATTCCGCATTCTGCATTCTGCTGTTCTTCCGTTCCTTCCGGCCCCGTATATTTGCACACCCAAACGGTAGGTAGACTATCACTCGTATAATTGGAAACCATTACTTCGTTTCTAGTGTCTCCATTCACATCGCCTGCACAGGCTACCCGATCACCCAAAAATTTATACGGAGCCGTGCTCATAATGTAAGCATCCAAAATATTGTCCATTGGTTTCTCTCCAAGCCAGATTCCTCCCCGACTCCCAAAAACAGTTTCGCCCGCAGCCCCAGAAATAACTTCCTGACACTTTCCTCTGTTTATCCAGCCTGCGGTTGAAACCCAATAGCCTTCCCAACTGGTATCAGTAACACCAATTATTTCTATATCAACTACACTATCCATTGGACTTCCCCCAAACCAGCACCAGGTCTTACCCTGTGCCCCATTCCATTCGGTATAACCGGCGGTCAATCCTGCAAAGTCAACGCTGTCATCAAAAAAATCCACATTACACTCTCCCAGATATCCTCCTGCCTGTTCTCCGCATTTTGCCATATCATAGACTGTGTCCATTGGTGAGCCGCCGTAATAGACATAGACCCTGCCAGCAGAAAAGGGCGCATTTGGCCCATCACCGTAGCAGAAAGCCCCCACTGCCACATCTTCAAACCCATCCTTATTTGCATCACCACCAGAACCGACTGAAAATCCAAATTCCTCTCCACTATCGCCGTGCCCACCATAGAGAATAATATCGGGGATTAAATCAAAATTAGCAGAGCCATGATAAATCCGAACCTGACCTTTGCCATCTGGGTCCCAGTAATCTCCTACAATCAAATCTGTTGTGTCATCACCATTGACATCGCCACAGGCTACTGCAATAGGTACAAAAACATTTTCAACATAGGGAAGAAAAAAGTCTGGAGTGGTGTCCATCGGATTCCCGCCAAGATAGATGTATAACCCTGCGCCGCAAACAATAGCCACATCACTATAGCCATCCCCGTTCAGGTCGCCACCACAAATAGAAAGTGTATTGGTTCCGCCACACCAATCACGAAATACTAAATCAGGAATTGTATCAAATTGGTTACCACCGAGAAATAAGTGACAAAAAAGAGTATCGGTATTGGGTGGACCATAATCCGCAAATGCCCCCACAACTATCTCGTCGAATCCATCTTTATTTACATCTTCAACTCCATTTATTGCTTTGCCCCACGAAGCCCCAGCTGGGTTTGCACCCGGTGGCACTGGCGGACAGCCCTTTTTGAAGATTATCTGTAGATTATAGGTAGTCTGGCAGAAAACACAAGTAAGAAATAAGAAGCAAGAAGCAAGAAGTAAGAAAATGAAGATGAGAAGTTTTTTCATAATTGCCTCTAATTGTGGTAGGAGAGGCTAAATCAAACCTAACGGTCGGGATAAGCTGCTGCCCGCCTGCGACGAATGGTGCTTGCTCCCAAACGGCGACAATAACGCACAAGTAGCCTCTAAAACCGGCGCGTAAGGGCAGTCGGCTTTATCCCGTTGTTAGGCTACCGTCGGTTTTGTTTTCGTCCTCTCAAACAGAAGCGGTTGCGGCAACCTGTATGCCTGCGTGTGCTTTGCTATACGCTGGCGAATAAGCCTCTATCTTGCGCATGGCCTCACGGTCATAGATTTTCTCCCCGCACGCCGGACATTCGTAAAACTCCAGCGATGGTACACTATAGGACTGGCCGTGATACTCGCCACTCACGTTGCGCCGCACCCGCTTCAGTTTATCACTCCCACAACTCGGACAAAGCGTAATGTGTAACATAATGCTTATGTTCCTCAATGTGCTTTCTTCGAGGAGATCAGAAAATAGTAGGTCTCCACGCCGGCCTCACGCACCAACTTGCCTTTGGTGTAAATCATCAAGCCATCCAAGTTGGTACTCTGAATCACGTAAAGATATTCTTTGGCTTGTTTACGAAATGGGCTACGAGAACGAAGGATTTTGTAAATGGCGACTGCATTGAGAATAGACTCCGCTACATCGAGTTCAGTGAGACTATCCGCCTCCATTTCCAGCCGCGCTTTTTCACTGAAAGCGTAGTGTCCCGCCAGGACCGCTCGCTTGATGCGTACAAGAATATCATCGCTCATCGTTTGTTTTCTTTACCTTGCCCTCGACGTAGCGGCGCCTTACCAACCCAACGCTGAACCCTTGCCATAACGGCAGGGGCATAAGCCGCAACCGACTCCAACAGGCCCCCCCATTAAACGCCCAACGCTTGCCCATCACGAATGCTGTTAAACGCCGCGCGTAAGGTTGTCGGCTTGATGCCCATGTTAGACGGAAACCCATATCCAACGGTACGTCGGTCGGGCCGCCGACGCCGCGTTGGGAGCGGTGCGCCGACGGGGTTGGCAAGGGCGTTATTAGACGATATATTACTTCAGGTCGTGTTCTGCGGGCCACGAAACTCCCCCATTTCTTGGTCCGATCCCGTCCCCAGGGGAGTTCTGCTTGCCTTCCACTTCCATTCGTGCATCCTTACGACCTCTTTGCACCCGTGACGCTTGAAAAGCGCAATCATCGCTGCATTTTCCGCAGAACATCCGCCGTGGTAGAGTTCACCTTTCTGCGCGCGGATCATCGCAAAACCATGTCGGTGTGCCCATTTCCCGAGTCCCTGACCGCGAAAGGTAGGAACGATGCCCATGTGCGTAATCCGCGACCAGCCTGTACTTGGGTTCACTTGGGCGATCACGAGTGCGGCTGGCTGACCGTCGAGAAATCCTACGTGAACACATTCCGGTGTTCCGTTGAGATCGGGTTCGTCCAAAAAGGCTTTCAGTGCCTGTGCCGGATCTTCTTCCGGATCTGCATCCGGTTGACCCTGACTGACCTCCCACAGGAGGCGGGTTGCCATTTCAAACCCCACTGTGTCCATCGACTCCCACTTAATTGGAGTACCTTGTTCTTCCGGAAGTTCGGTGACGCGAGATTTATACTCGATCCGAGCCCCCCGAAATACGAAACCTGCCTGACTCAGAGCAAGCCCATACCTGTCGAAAAAAACTGAAATATCGATCCTCGTTCCGATTTCCAGCACATTAGAGGTTCGGGCCCTCTCGACCGCCTCGAAAATGAGCGAGGTTGCGCGATCCCTCTCTGTGTCCGGGATTCCCTTACGCGTTACCAGTTCCGTGAGGACCGAAAACCCCTCCCCGAGTATGCAAATCCGAATCGAGGCTATGATCTGGCCTTCAGTGTCCTCCATCACCCGGTAGTCCTCCAGGTTACGTTTTCCGGATTTGAAATCGTGGCCGAGTTCCTCGATCTCTTTCCTCCTCTCCTCCTCAGTTTTGTCTGCCTTCGTCAAGGTGACATACGCTTCCAGCCGGTCAAGGGTAAGTTTCAACAAAAACCTCCGTAAATGCTTCCTCTTGCAAGATATTTTGTCGCGTTAGTCTAACGATAGAGCTAAGCTGCGGCGTGAAACGCCGTCAGCTTCAGCGATTTGTTAGGCGTTGTGTTAATCTGGTCAAATTAAGTAGTGATCTCAACGCTTCATTTACCGCTGCTGAATCACTGAAAGATTCAGCCAAATCAGGGTCAAGAACGATTACATTTGTCCCTTCTTCGATTAACCGCCTGTAATACTTCCCTCGAACAGCCTTTGAATAATCAAAGTCATATTCTGGCCGTAATTCATCACTGGCTTTTTCTGTTTTAGGTTTCATGTCGTCTCCTTTCTTGCGCGGTGGCAGTTCGCGCGCTAATAATACGTATATTTTTCTCCCTTTCTGTATGTGAAACTACAAGCAAACGTCCTCGAGAAGAAAACCCTACTGTGATTAGCCTTAATTCACTGATTGAGTGATCTGGGTCATCAAAAGTAGCCGATAAGGGATCATAAAACACAGTTGCAGCTTCTTCAAAATAAACTCTGTGTTTTTTATAGTTCTGTTTTGCTTTTTCAGGATCCCATTCAAACTGAATCATGTATAGCTATGATCCTTTTTATTTTTTACGCCTAACTAAAACTATACTACTCTACTAAGAAAAAGTCAAGAAAAAATGAAGACAAATTGCAAATTTTTGGTAATGTCCTAAAATATAGTTGACAAGGTTTTTCTTTTTATGATATCCTCATATTAGTCAATCTTTGGAGGCTAATATGAGAAAAATAATTCAAGCACCTTGTTGCACTAACAAAGAGTGCAAGTTTTATGGAAAGACCGGAGCAAAAAGTCGTATTGTTAAGTTTGGACACGATCGCAATGGCCGCAAACGATATCGGTGTCAAGTTTGTCATAAAGTATTTATTGAAACAAAAGGGACTTTTTTATATAATCGGAAGAAATCACCCGAACAAATAATTTTAATCTGTAAACTCCTCGTAGAGAAAAATGGTATCCGCGCGATTGAACGCATTGTTGGGATTCATCGTGATACGGTTATGCGAATCATTGAAGACCTTGCATCTCACTGTCGGGAAGTCACTGATTTCTTGATTCGTGATGTCAAATTAACTAAACTTCAAGTTGATGAGATGTGGACTTTCATTAAAAAAAACAAAAGAAATTTACCCAGAAGGGTTATCACCGAACTCGATTCCGTGATACATGGATATATCTCGGATTGAAACCAGATACTCGTTTACATTTAGCTCATCATGTTGGTCAGAGAGTTCAGAAAAGTGCTGACAAGTTATTTCAAAAAATTAAACACCGGAGCAAAATGGGATCTCGTAAACCCCGGATAGCAAGCGATGGTAATCGCCAGTATCCCAAAGCGATATTAAAATTCTATTCTCCGCAATCTATTAACTATGGTCAGTTGATCAAGATACGAAAAGAAGGGCGAGTAATCGGCAAAAGGAGAAAGAACATCTTTGGTCGTCAAAGACTCAAAAACCTTGAGACGGTTTTTGTGGAACGCTATAGTAATACTCTTAGGCATCGGATTAGTCGTTTAACCCGAAAGACTCTGTGTTTTTCAAAATCTTCCAGGATGCTTGATAATCATCTGGCCATCTGGCAAGTTTACAACAATTTCTTCAAAACCTATGATGCTCTGAGCAATGGAAGAGGTAGCGGTTCAACTCCTGCTATGGCAGAAAAAATTGTTGACCATATTTGGGACTGGACTGAATTATTCGCCTATAAAAGCATCCAAGGTTTATCAACTACAAATTAGGACATTACCAAATTTTTTATAGTAGCAAAATTTAGCCCGACAAAGTCGGGACAAGTTCTGCTACTACTACAAATCTACCTTTGTCAGTACCTTGTTAAAATTTTTCCTTTAACAAAGTCCTGCTGAGACAACGGCCAGGGAAGGGCTTTCTCACTACTACTTTGAAAGTATTTGCATTGCCTGTTTGGCAGATTCCTGCACCGACTCATCTTTATCTTCCATTGCCTTAGAAAGTGTGGAAATCGCTCTCTTATCGCCAATGGCGGCTAAAGCCACACAGATGGCTTTCTTCAGCGCTGGACTCTGACTTCTGCCGAGAATGTCTTTGCGTTCAAACAAACTCATTAGAGCCGGGACTGCCTGAATGCTTCTTAAATTCCCCAAAGAGGTAATCGCTTCAAGACGCACTTCTTCTTCTTTGTCATCTAAGGCTTCAATTAAGGTGGGCTCGGCTTTGTTAGTGCCAATCTTGGCAATGCTTTTCACCGCTTCTTTTCTCACCCGGGGTTCTTTGTCATTAATCAAGACGCTCAATGGGTCAATGGCTCTTTCGTCCCCCACCATTGATAGAAGTAACACGGCATTGCGGCGCACATGCCAGCGTTCATCTCTCAAGTCACGATACAGAAAATGAGCCACATCTTTGCCAATCTTTGCCAAGACATAGAGACATTTCAGTCGCATTGTCCTATCTTCACTTTCCCGCACAGTCTCTAACAGTAAAGGCACTGGCTTGTCTCCCAATTTACTCAGAACAGTGGCGCTCTCTTCAAAGATTGGTTCTTTCAGAAGGGCTAAAATTAATCCCCGGATGGCTTCCTTTTCTCCAATTCTTCCCAGAGATTGCAGTATTTCTTTAGCAATCGGCCTTTCAGATAAAAGAAGCATATGCTCAGAAAGTATCTTGCTGATTTTTGTGGCTAAAGTGGGCTTTTCTTTTTCCAGGAGAAGCCGGGCAATGCCTTCCATAGTAGCTACGAGAGCCCCATAGGCCTCGTAGTTGTCCTCTGTGTATAGTCTCTCAATAAATTTGTCAATTACCCAATCCAGAAGGTCGTAACGAGCATTGAGAACTAATTCTTCACCAATTTCAGAAAAGCGTTCCGCGGCTTTCTTTCTTACGGCAGGTTCTCTATGGGAAAAAGTGGTCAATATAATCTCAAGAATCGGGATAGCTTCGGTTTCTTCTTTAATAATTCGTCTGACAGAAAGAATTGTTTCTGTATCCAATAATGCGGTAGTTTCTTTCTTGGCCAACTCTGCGGTCATCTCTTTGATAAGAAGTTCTCCCACCCTTTTTTCCGAAATCAAAAGTTGGAAGCCTCTTTCGGTAAATCCTGCTTTTAGGAGTTCTTCTCTTATATGAGGAAGGAACTTTTCTCGGCGTGGAAGGTCTGGCAAAATTCTGGTCAAAAATTCTCTCATTCTCTCTACGATTTCTCTGGTATCGGCTGGAACTTCTGGACCTAACATTTCACGGAATTCATTATATTCTTCAACAATCATAGAAATGACCTGCGACTCACTCAAGTTTCCAATCACCTTTTGAATGACACCAATCCACTGTGGGTCCAGCCCCCCCCGTTCAATGATTCTTCTCTGTAATGGCGGTTGCAAAGCGTCAACTAATTTTGAAAGTCCTTCAACATATTGAGGACTACCTCGCCCGCGCAAAGAAGCCACGGTCTCTGCCACTTTTTCCATAGCCCCCATTATCTTTTCGCCCTGAAGATAGGTTTTCTCTTTCCCGAGCATCTGGCCCAGTAAACTAGCGAATTCTTGTGGATTCCCCTCAATCCTGGCTAAAAATTGTTCGGGAACCCTTCGCATATTCAACAACTCATCCCAGGTGAGAAGAACACCTTCACCCGCTCCGACTCCAGGGAGTTCTTCTCTCTTGCGACCATAAACTATTTCTTCCACTGTAATGTGATAAACAGACCTCTGAGCCAAAAGAACCAGCATCCCACCCTTTTTCTCCACGAGGTCGTGATCCATCGCCATAATTTCAAAGAAGGCAACAAGTTCATCTTTATTCAATTCTTCGTAGAAGACGAGATTGCCGATACTCCTCTTACCCATTTCGCTGATGAAATTGGCAAAGACTTCTTTTTTAGGGTCGGGCACGGGTTTTCCGTTAACCAACAATATGTTTCCTGCCAGACTTAAAGAGAATTCCTTGACACCGGTCAAAGCTTCTTTCAATAATTCGTAGGCACTGTCAAACAGTTTCTGGGAGATAGGGTGGCTTGACGGGTAAACCCGCAAATTTCTCAAAGCCGCCCCAATCTGGCCAACGACCCGCCCAATTAACATTGGGGAAAGAATTTTTTCTTCCATAAGATATGCCTCCCTTTGGTCGGCATAAATTCAAATATTAAAATGCAAAAATCAAAATTTTGGAATTTATCCCGCACCTATCCTAAATTGGCGCCATAGGCGCCACTTGGCATCGTGGAGGATAGGTGCGGCATTTATCTAAGAAACATTAATTTTGATATGTCATTTTGATATTTTCCACGCTTTTAGCGGGATCCCGCCGAAGGCGGGAGATTTTTGATATTTGAATTCACTCCCGTCTTTTCTCCTTTCTTCAAGGCGGTCTTTCTCGCTTGAAGGCGCCAGGTATCGTTAAGAACAGTAAAGACAACCAGGGCTACCAAAATTGACAGACCAATTTGCTGTAGAAGCGCTTGTGTTCTCTCTTTCAAGGGTTTCCGGCGGATCCCTTCCAATGAACAAAAAATTATACTACCACCATCAAGAATGGGAATAGGCAGAAGATTTACGACCGTCAGCATCACACTCAACATAGCCATAAAATTGAGAAGGTCAGAGATACCTTTCTTTGCGTAAGCTCCCGACATTTGAACAATAGAAATCGCTCCCCCAAGCTGACGAATGAGCATCGGATGCTGAACAATCCTAAATAGAGAGGAATAAGTGACTTCCACCATTTTCAAAGTATAAGATGCTCCATGCACAACAGAAGCGAAAAAATTCAGGCGAACAGTGTAAGAACTTATCTGGGGGGGGGAAACACCAATAACCCCCACTGTCCCACGACCAGGCATTTCTACTGGCATTGGGATAACTGAAATGTTTATCTTCTTGCCCTTCCGTTCCACCACCATTTTAAGAAGTTTGTTTGGGTGAGCATAAATAATATCTCGCATCTCTCTCCAGGTGTTCACTTCCTTCTCGTTGAGGGAAATAATTCTATCGCCATCACTCATTCCTGATTCGTAGGCGGGTGTTCCCACCGAAACCGAACCAATCTCTGTGCCCAAAGCTGGGCTTATCCCAGAAAGCCAGTCATTTTCTTTGCTTAAGTGAATTTTTTTCTCAAGACTCATTCCTCTTCTCTGCAAAACAATAGAGACAGAATCTGTATTTGTCCTCAACAGTCTTCTCCATTCTTCGGTAACCTGATGCCAGGTTTCAACTGGTGTCCTCTCAATTTGTATAATCCGGTCGCCCACCTCAAAGGTTTTTAGCTCTGTAACTTTTGACTTGAGGTCAATCTCTCCGATGACTGAAGGATAGTCTGGCATTTTAACTCCTACTACCCCGATGATAATACTGAGAATGAAAGTCAAAATCAAATTCATAAATGGTCCGGCAAAGTAGGTGAGAATTCTTACCCACCAGGGCTTTGAGAGAAATTCCCAGGGTTCACCTTTTCGGGTAAGGTCGTTGGATTCTTCTCCGGCTAATTTCACATATCCGCCTAAGGGAACCCAGGAGATTAAATATCTTGTCTCACCTTTCTGGATGCCAAAAATTTCCGGACCAAAGCCAAAAGAAAATTTTAAAACCCGAACATTAAATCTTCTGGCGACCCAAAAGTGTCCGAACTCATGGAAAAAGATGAGGACACCTAAGACAAAGAGAGTAGCCAAAAGAGTAATTAAAATAGACATCTTCTACCACCTGGAATGTTAAAGGAGCTTGTTGTTCGTTTCTGGGCAACGAAGCTCGTTTCGGTAAAGGGCATCGTTATACGGTTAAAAAGACGAAAGACCATTCACGACTTTGTTAAAATTTTGTCTAAAATTGGCACGATTTATCCTGAACGGAGTGAAGGAAAATCAACACTGACAAGCGTTTAAGCCTTCTGGGCTTGTTCTTCTCTTGTCCCCCGACAAGTCGGGG
>JBFLXN010000084.1:0-11277 GCA_040755715.1 Candidatus Edwardsiibacteriota bacterium | reverse complement strand
GCCTGCCTCTCGGCAAGGCCGAGGGCCTGCCTGGAGGCTTCAATCTGCTCCGTAGGAGCAAACTGTTTGTAGAGTACAAACAGGCCGCCTCTATGAGGCTTTAATTTTTCTCTCGCAACATCATTCTACAAACAGGTCGCCTCTGCGAGGCTCGGAGCAAGAGAAGAACAAGCCCAGAAGGCTTAAACGCTTGTCAGTGTTGATTTTCCTTCACTCCGTTCAGGATAAATCGTGCCAATTTTAGACAAAATTTTAACAAAGTCGTGCTCCTGTTTATAAGAATATTATACTGCCAACAATTTTATTCTTTTGGCTAACAACTGAGTTCAGCGGTGGTGGGGAGGATTACCGCTAAACTTTGTAAACAGAATAAACTCTTTTCTGGTTGTCATTTAAAAATCAAACAGGCTTGCTCCAGAATATCTTAGGCATAACAACAAAACTTAGAGAAGACCCAAATTTTATAAAAGAATATCATTAAAACCTCTCCCTTGTCAAGAAAAAAACATTTTGCGGGATTAACCCCGATATATCGGGGTTAATCCTGTTAAGTATAATTTCCTGCCATCAAGAAAAAATTTTTAAAAAATATGCATTTTCCTCTTGACTTTGATTTTTAAAAATGCTATAATTTTTAAAAAAGTAACATTATTGGGATAGAAAAAACAGATGTCCAAATTAAAGCGATTCAGTATATCACTTGATGAAAACCTAGTGGCAAAGTTTGATAAACATATAGAACAAAAGGATTACCCTACCCGGTCCAAAGCAATTGGAGACTTAATCAGAGAAGATTTAGTTAAAAGAGAATGGACAGAGGGAAGAGAAGTGGCCGGGGTAGTTACTCTGGTTTATAATCACCATAAAAGGGAATTGGTAAATACTTTAACTAATGTCCAACATGATTTTTATCATCTTATCATTTCAACCCAGCATATTCATTTAGACCATGACAATTGTTTAGAGATAGTAGTGGTGAGAGGCAAGTCGAAAGAGGTTGAAAAGTTGGCTAATACCCTGCGGGCGGTTAAAGGGGTAAAACATGGAAGATTAAGTATTTCTTCTACCGGAAGAGAAATAATTTAGAATTTTTCTCTTGCGATTACTTGAATCAAAACTCACTTCCCAGAGAAAAAGAGACCTTTGTGGCTTTAGAAAATGAGGCCAGGTCGGTCTTCTTTGCAAAGTCAACCTTGAGGACAAAAGAAGAGAGATTTAGCCGAACACCCACGCCAACATCCGCTTTCAGGTCATTTAGACGAGTGATTCCTCCCTCATCTGTTTTTATTCCCCGAAAGTATTTGCTTTCGTTCCAGGCGCTGCCGAGGTCAAAGAAGATAGTCCCTCGTAAGGAGCGGAAGTCAAGCGGTGGAAAAGCCATCTTCAATCTATCAATAAATGGATAGCGAAATTCCAAATTCATCAGGGCTACTTTATAACCCCAAAACTCATAGTCATCATAAGCCCGTAATGTCTCCCGGCCGCCAAGCCAGAAATACTGAGGGTCTTTACCCATAGAAACCCCGCCAAGGAGACGCACGGACAAATTATATCTTCTGGCTAAGCGAAAATATCGGCGGAGGTCCACAAAATAATTGACAAAAGAAAGGCCACTACCAATTTTCTTGTCGGATAATTCTGCCGTCAAAAAATATCTGGCTCCGTCATTAGGTCCGGTAATACCCCAAAGGGCAGTATCATGAACTAAGGAAAGACTCGGCACAATCACCGTCCAAAAAGTGTCCGCTTCTACTGAATCATAATATTTCCAGTTATATCTGAGACCGACACACTGAAAATCCACTCTTTGAAAACGATTAAATGGGTAAGAAAGAATCATCCCCCCCCCGAGTTCTTTTTCCCCGATAATTTCATCATTGGAACCGAGATAATAATTGGTTTGTTGCAGAATAGTAAAACCGTAATCAATTCTTTTAGGTAGATAAAAATAAATCACTTGGAAATTAGAATTTTGGCCCTGGGACGACATATCTGTATAAAAATAGAAGCGGTGATTGCCTAAAATATCCGAAACATCAAATTCAAATTGTCCAGAAAATCCTCTTAGACTGCTATAGCCAACCCTCCCGCCAATCCAATCAACCCCAAGACGAAGTCCGGCTGTTTCTATTTTAGGAGCGAGAGTCTCCGACAATGAGGCAGTAGGTTGAGGCGTAAAAGTGGTGTCCGAAACCGGAGAAATCTTTTGAGCTAATTTCAGTGGTTCTTTTAATAAATAAATATCCCAGCCTTCCTTCTCATAGGCAGTAAAAATAACTCTTGAGCCATCCTTTGACCAGCAAGGCTGGAAAGTACCGGTCAAAACATCAGTAATCTGCCAATGGGAAGAATCACTCAAATCAAAACAAAAAAGATTACTTTGCCCATTTCTCTCAGAGGCAAAAATTATTTTTTTACCATCAGCCGACCAGGTAGGTGAAGATGCTCTTTTCTCTTCAGCAGTCAAACAGCAAACTTCAGAACCATCTTTATTCATTAAGAAGATAGTATAATAGCCATAGGGAAAATCAGTAGAATCAGCTTCTATCTTGGAAGGGCGGTCGGAAACAAAAGCAATCTTTGAACCGTCAGGAGACCAGGCTGGGTCTTCATCATCGTAAAGGTCGCGGGTCAACCTTTGAAGACCTGTGCCATCAGTATTAACCAAATAAATATCCGACATCCCATCCTTCAGTCCAACAAAGGCGATTTTTTCGGAGACACCGTCTGGCGACCAGGCAGGAGAATACATAGCATCAAGGTCAAACTTAAATTCCCCCAATATTTTCTTGCGTTCAATATCCATAATATAAAGTCTATCACCTGTTTCTGTTTTAGCCATAAAAGCAATTTTAGAGTCATCAGGGGACCAGGTAATCTTCCCTTTCAAAAATAGATGCAAGGATTCAAACTTAGCAGAGCTCTCACCTTTAACCAAACGCTTGATAATTCGTCCATCAATAGCCGAAGCTAAATAAATGCCTGTATAATCGCCCCGGTCAGAAATAAAAACAAATTTATCACCCTGAGAAGAAAGCGAAGGAAAGCTATTGTAAAACGAACCAGTCTTACGATGATTCGTCAATTGACGGGCAAATTCGGAAATGGATTTTTTTTCTGCAATTTCTGGCCAGTATTCTTTTTTAACTGCTTTCATCCACTCTTCATTAAGTTTTTCTGTATTTAGTCCAAGCACAGATTCCAGAGTTTTATTGAAATCCTTGCTCACTTTTAAATGCTGTAAGATCTCACCAGGTTTTTTCTCGCCGTATCGCTCGGCAATAAACTTTATAATGTTCTGTCCCTCTTTATAAAGTAAATAACCTCCACCAACATATTCAAGTTCTGGAATTGAAATGAGTCTTTCAGAGACAGCGGCATCCTTAAGTATCATATCCGCTTCATTATCCCAGTTTAAAGATTCATATTCAGCTAATCCCTCGGCAAACCAGAGTGGAATTTGGAAAAGAATCTGTCTGGTAACAATCGCTTCCAGATAATTTCCGTAGATAATCTCGTATTGAAAAGCATGTGTTATCTCGTGGGCAAGAACATGCCTCAGCTCTTGATATGAGCCGGTGAAATGCACTACCACTCTATTTTTTATTAAGGTAGTAAATCCACGAAGTGGTTCCTCCACCAGTGCCGGATAGGTGTTGGTCTGTTGAAAATCATTGTAAGAATTATAGACAATTACCGGAACTCTTCGGGAGAGTGTCCACTGTAAATCTTTTTCTAATTTGGTGTTTGCTTTTTCAACCATTTGAGCGACAATCTTAGCCATTTGCTCTTCGCCCTCGTAAAAAAAGATATCAAAATGTTCAGTTGGCAACACTGACCAATGAAAATCTTTATACTGAACATTGTTCTTACCGAAATATTCATCCTGGGCAAAAGCCGGCAATGTCAAACAAAAAGAAAAAACCAAGTGAATAATAATAAATTTTTTTGAGAATATTGTCATTTCCTCCTCCTAATTAATATTTATTAAACAGAAGTGTTGTCGTCTGTGTAGTCTGTTTTTTTAATATCTAATACGATAGATTAAATCAAAACTTCCCTCTTCGCCTTTCTCTTTTACTGAAAGTATTCCCCTAACCAACAATAAGAAAGAAAATTTATATTCCAAAAATGTCCTCCCATTGCGTTTACTTAGGGGAAATTGTTTTCGCAAATCAAAGAATAGCCGGTCATTAAAGATTCTCTTTTGGAATTGGATTTTGTGCATATCTATCTTTTTGAATCCGAGATATTCGGCGGCTTCTTTAATCTCTTTTATCTCCTCCACTGGGAGTTGATTGTAAAACCATTCCAGATATTCACTATACTCTTCCTCCAAGCGTTGGAGTATTTCCTTATCCCAAGGCTCTTTTCTTTCGTCAAGAATCTGAGCTAAGGAGTTGTTAAAAAGCAAGAAGGGGAATATGAAAATTATTAGGCTCAATAGTTTTTTTATTTTTTTCTCCTCAAAAAATCCTATCATTTAATCACCGAAGGCGACTAATTTTCTAACTGGCGGTGTCTTTCAAACTATGTTAGAACTTTTACCCTGTTAGATAGCAAACATCTAATAGGGTGAACTATAAAAATTATACAAACTTAAAACTATAAAATTAAGGTTAGAAATTTGAAGGAAAGATTTTTTCAGGGAAGCAAACGCGCAAAATCTGCTTTTTTGTATGAAAGAATTATTGAAACATCCAACGATAGAAATCAGCGGCGGCTATTAGCCGTCCGCACGAGTAATTTGTTAAGCGTTCTGAATTCATATTTTCTTTTAAAGGTTTACTGTCTATCTTCATTTTTCAGCCATAGATAGATTTATAAGGAGGCAATTTAATGGGTTTGTTAGCATAAGCGCTTAAGTTCTTGGCTACTGAAATTAATTGATCATGTATTTCAGTTAGGATGTTTTTAACCTTTTTTAAGGTCTTCATCTTCTTTTATTTTCTTTCTGAGAACTTCTATTGAGAAATCAACACGCATATCCTTTATTGTAGGTTTAGATAAAACTCTTTCTTCGTTTCCCTCGTTATCATCCCAAACATATCCCCAGAATTTTATATCTACAAAATTCTTATTGTTGTTATACGCACAGGAAATTGCATAACGTTTATAGGAAGGAGTACCAATCCATGAAAGAACGATGCCTAACCCATCCATTATTTTCATGGCAGGTCTCTCTTTGTCTGGAATTTCTTTTTTTCTCTTTGTCAACCAGTTCCAAAATATTTGCGCTAAATGGCTAACGAATATCTTATCTGATTTTGCACTATCCCAATGAAAGAGATCATACACACCACCATTTGGGAACCTTTCCTTTTTCTCCGTACAATTCAACGTTCCTTCGATTAGTATTATTTCACAACCCCCACCGTGAAGTCCAAATGCAGGCCATATCCTTGTAGGTTGATTGGCAAGCCATGGATTTCTTAACTCAACAGCTCCATATGTACCTTCTTCATCAAATTCAAAAATAATTTCAAATTTAGGGGTATACGTAATAGCAAGATACTGATGAGCCTTTTCAGCAGTATCGAACTCGTTAGTAGTTAAATAGGCGCCTTTTTTTATCGTTGGCTCCCCATCCACTGTAAATTCAATTATTCCCTCAAAAGTTTTAGGCTTTACAAAATACAGCGGATCCAATGAATATTTTCTTAATATTGCCATCCAGCCCCCCTTCTTTTCGCTAAGCCAATATATCGCTTAACGACTGGGGATGAGCGGCCAAGCGAAGCAAGGACCGCTCCATCCCATTGTTAGGCAGTATTCACTTCCTCCACTGCTCTGTAGATATCAACCATCTCATCGAGGACATCGAGCGCCAACTGATATGAGAGCCCTTCAACCACTCTTTCCTTGAATTCCGCAGGAAGTGTTTTCAATCCATCAAGGCTCTCCAGGGTCTGTCTCTTCAGTTTTCCAAGTTCATCCTTGTGTTCTCTTTCCAACGTATCCCATTTCTCGCTCGCGATCTTCTGCGCGATTTTCTTCGCCTCCACTACATCACCGAAATCCCCAGGCGGACTGACTCTCAAGTGCGGAAAAGCCCTCCCGAGAAGCAATGCGGCGAGGCTACTCGGATTGTCGTCTTCTCTCAGCGTGAGACGTCTACCGTAGACGTCGCCCTTCTGAGTCCGCGCCAATGCTTCCCTCTCCAAATACGGATTGATCCATCCAACATAGTTCCCTGGCTGACGGCTGTCTAGCCAAATCACTTCGGATGACCGGTCCTTAAGCCTCCTGAAGGCCATTGGATTTCTTCTGTTCGAATACGACAGCCTTGCTGCCTCAGGCAGGAATTCCGCCATTTCGCTGGCACTTCTTGTTGCGAACCGCAAGGCCGTTGCTTTGGCTCTCGACATCACCTTGATATCCGGTGTACTGAACAGCTTCACATCTGTTGCTATTGACATCAACGTCCTAAAAACGCGAACGGCGTTCACCGATTCAAACCCAGCGAGAAGGCTCCCGATACGCGCCTTGATCCAGATTTCATCCGTCACTGAATCGCATAGCAATAACAGATCTAAGTCACCAGTGTTCGCCGCAGTCGTTCTTGTTGGTGGCTTGCCTATCAGGTACACAGCATCTACCGCGTGCTTCCATGGCGTCTCTCCATCTCTCTGCTCATCTTCCCATAGTCGGGTAATCCCATCCACGTCCACTAGCGTTAGCGCTGCAATCTCAGTGACAAGACGTTGCAGAAAAGCGAGCACAGGGAACTCGGTCTCCGCGTGTAACGTCGTCTCGCAATCAGAAAACCTGCGTTCAAAAAAGCGAGCAATGTCTCCCATATTTCCCGTATGGAACAGGCGCAGGCCTAGCTCGAAATTCGCTTTCAGTCGGTCCGCGTCCGTCACGGTCCTTTTCTTCTTGTAGATACTCCCTCCTAGCGTCGCCCGTGAATGCGCACCAGCGGACAACTCGTTTTTTGTTTGCTCGTCGTTTGCACCTGACCGGAGGACAACACACGGCAGCTTACCACAAACGCCCATCACGAGCATTTGCAAGTGGTATTCCTTGCTGGTGGAGTCTCCTGCAAGATCGGCTCTCGCATCGATGGAAAGGCACTTCGTTGCCGTCCGACGGTTGCTACAAACATCACGGAGAGCGGATCGAATGCTTAGTATTGCATCACTCCTACCCCAGCGCTTAATTGTCTTTGTATCTAGCTTGGTTGGAAATGGTAGCCTTATCCGAGCTATTGTGCCCTCTCTGCTTCCATTGGACATTTGTCGGTTGTATTCTTCCACGAACTTCACCAAGCAGGGGTGCAAGAACACGCAAGACCGATATGCCTTCGCTCTCTCAAGAAGGCAATCAAACTGGCCCATCCATCGTGCTATGTGCACTTCCAAAGGAATATTTGCTGGCGGCGGCATGAACCAAACACATGGATTCTCAGTTACACTCAGTCCTGCGGTCTCTAGTGAAAGAGCCAACTCCAGCACCGACGCCTTCTCGAGCGGAGCAGCGTCACCACGATCCTTGCGTGGCTTGACGTACAAGGGTGGCACTGTCTTAATCAGCAGTCTTCGCCTGTTCCAAAGAGATATTCCTACGCGCCTTGAGGAGAAGCCAACATCGAGGTCCTCTACTATCAGTGTCTCATCAAAAACCAACGACGCGACTGCTACAGGGGTCCTCCTGGACTCCTCCGCTAGTTTCAACTCCTCTTTTCCATCTACCGCGTGAGAGTAGTGCTCGTCACTCGCGACTGGGCGATGCATGGAGATATTCGTCAAGAACCGGTACATAAACATGGTATCTCCGGGGATCGCCAGTCCCGGCGAGAATCTGTAGTCTACCAATAACCTTGACTTTCCTTCTGTATCGCGCAGCGATTTCATTCACAGTCTGCCTAACGCTGGAAATCAGCGGTGGCTGTAAGCCATCCGCTGGATTTGATTGTTATACGGCTTTTTTTAATTCAAGTATTTTAGCTTGAGATGACTCCAATATAGAGTCACGGATAAAAGAACTCGCCTCTAATATCTCTATACCTATCAATTCTCCTTTTTCATTCATCTCAGCTGTTATGTTTGGGCTCAACTCAATACTATTGGCTTCCTTTTCGTCAGAAATAATTATATGTAGGACATCTTCTTCTTTAAAATAGGTCATTTTTGTTTTATTCATATGTGAACCTCCCCATTTTAACTCGGAAACTGATTTGTTGGCGTGTTGTCGCATGGATTGTAACTGGTATTACTTCATTTCCATGCTTCTCATATGGAATTATAACCAGTCTGTCATCATGTTTTCCGACTACAATCAGCCGTCTGGTTACAGTATCAAAGTACCTTTCTCCTGAATATCGCACTATATTTTCAATTTTTGAAAGTTCAAATCCCCTTAATTCAATTCTATATTTCAGATACTCAGACCATATGATTATGGACTCCTCAGGGTTTTCCACAAACCCTCCCATCTTATATTTTATTTAACGTATAACGATAGAGCTAAGCGGCGGCGTGAAACGCCGTCAGCTTCAGCGATTTGTTAGGCGAAGGAGTTTAAACCTCATAGTCCTAAGAACTTGATTGCACCTCCACAAAGAAAAATTACCAAACCAGCCAACGCATGAGAATATCTTTCAACTCTACGAAGAGGTAGTTTTGATAATCCGAAAGATAAAGCCAAAACTATACCCAGCATAGTTGCGACAGTTGTCAATCCAAAGCTAAATGAAACTATCGCTACCGTTATCATATTGCCCTTAGCTGCTGGATACATCACAAAAGGAATCAATGGTTCGCATGGACCAAATACAAATATTGTAAAAAGAATCCATGGAGTTAAATTGTTCGATTTTGATGAATGAACATGAGAATGATCTACAATGTGCTTATGAGTGTGTATATGAACATCTCCACTTTCATGTTGATGAAAATGCTCATGGGGTCGGCTACGAATTGCTTTATGTATTCCCCAGACAAAATATGTAAATCCAAATACAAGAAGAAACCAAGCGGCTAATTCACCGCGAAATGATTCGGCCATTTCCAATTTAAGAACAGCGGTTCCTAGAGCAATACCTATAAATCCTAAAACAATAGAACTCAACACATGACCAACTCCACATAGAAAGGTAATCATAGCCGTCTTAACACTACTCCATCGCCTTGCTTTGGCTAATACAATGAAGGGTAAATAATGGTCTGGTCCAAAGACAGTATGAATAAATCCTATAGTTGCAGCTGTTCCTGCCAAAATACAAGTTTCATTTAACATAGCAATTCCTTAATCTAAGTTTGAAGTATTTCGCCTAACGTTTGAAATCAGCGGTGGCTGTAAACCATCCGCTGGAGTGATTTGTTAGGCATTATTTTATCTTGCGATTAATTTTTATGCTACTGTCAAAATTCATTCTATCAATTGTTTTCCAAAGGTCATTTATTTCTTCATTACTCACTTTTGAAATATCGAATTGGTATGATTGTATGTTTGATACAAATGTTATTTCATTACCTTTACAAGTGACCTCTTTAATAATCTCCCTGGTGTCAGTTTCTTCATCCCAATTAATACAGGCTCCTCTTTCATATGGCGATAAAACAAATTCAAATTTTGGGGTCCTTATTATAAACCCATCAATTCCAAATTCTATATTTTCATCAAATGACAGAGAGACAATGATGTCAGTGCCGACTTCGGTATGGATGAAATTAACCTTGTCCATTTCTTTCCTCTTTATGTGCCTAACGTCCAACGTTCAGTTGCCCGAACGAGCGCCAGCGAGTAAGAGTCAACTGAAACGAGTGTTAGGCCCTTTTGTTTTGCCTTTGATTCTGTTTTTAAGGCTTCTTGGTTGTTTTGTAATATTATTTAATAAATGGATTTTTTTTACCTCTTATTATTTAAGTTTGGTGCACCAAAGGTTGTTGTTGTTTTACCCTTTCATTTCGCTAATAAATGGAGTTTTTTACTTCTTTGCTTTTAATGCTTTAAATTCGGCCTAACGATGTGCGTCACCTGCCTGAAACACGGCGTGGATAAGGCAGATAACGTACTAAATATGATTACCACTGCTACAAGCCACCCCTACTGAAAAACGCAGAGTGTTTCAGGTCAGGTGCATGCAATGGTTATGCCAATACTTTTACATTTTCATATAGAAATTCAGGAGCTAAATCTGCACCATTTTGCCAAACAATTGTTCCCAGCTCTGAATCGACTTTGAAAGATTTGAATAAGGATATGTCCTTAAGTGGTCCAAAAACCTCACCATCTAATTCATCTGATAAATCAATTTCACCTTCAATACCATCATTAAAACGCACCCAAATCAAATAATCATGAAGATATTTTGCTTCTTTTACATGTAAAATCATAGTGTCTACTCCAATGGTTTAATTGGAAACAGAGCTTTCTTTTGTTCAGCTAGCGTCCAATCGTTTAATAATTCTGCTTTATGTATCTCCCGCCATTCTTGAATCATTTTAATAGCACGTTTTGACATACTACCATTAATAATACCTCTTTCTATTTCAACTGTTATTTCATCATCTCCATATTTTGCATGAAAGTGTGGTGGAGAATGATCCCTCCAAAAGATATAAATTATAATACCAAAAAATCTGCTTATTATAGGCATTTTACTCTCCTTTTATTATTTATGGCATAACGCTGGAACTCACCCGCCAAAAAGCGTCAGCTTTTTGGTCGGGTGCAGTGATTAGTTAGACAATTTTATAATTTTATTCTGTTCCAAATCCTTCAAGTTTTATTCCTTTTGCTTCCATGAATTCCCAAAGAGCATCCATTTTCGGTTGCTTTACAAGATATTTGCTACCATCTGTGGTATAAATAGTCAACCAACCAGTGTGGTACTGTTTACCACCCTTAATTTTTTCTCGTAATAATATATTTTTTGTTTCGTCCCAATCAATTATTTCAAAACTGTTTTTAATAAAGAATTCTTTTTGCCGTCTCCAAGATTCAAGAATATTTTTATCCAAATTGCTACTTTGAGTGGTTATTATTTCTCTCTTATTGCTTTGTAGTAGATTCTTTTGATTCGAACATCCTTGTGATAGGGAAAAGATGATGATTAAAATTATGATTATTTCTTTCATTTTATTTTTTATGTCTAACACAGAAATCAGCGGCTTAAACCGACGCCGAAGGCGGCGGTTTAAGCCGCTAGTGGTCTGTGACACTAATTTTTGATATTGTAATAGAACCTGTTAAGTTTCTTACGAGCAATGTTCTTTGTAAACTGCCAGGAAACGGTTGCTTTCTGACGATTACGTTGTCTGACCCAAGCAA
>JBFLXN010000083.1:0-11334 GCA_040755715.1 Candidatus Edwardsiibacteriota bacterium | reverse complement strand
AAGTAGCGAACTTGGGCTTGCAACTCTCTTAAAATTAAGGAGTTATATAACAGGAGGGCAACAAGCAAGAAGGTGTGCTTGTAACTTCGTGTAAATCAAGAGGTTGTGAATTTCGTGAAAGCCACGTGAATATTATAATAGGAGGTCAAAATGTTAGACCCAAAACTTATAGAAATTTTAGCTTGCCCTGCTTGCAAGAGTGATTTGGAATATGACAGAGAAAATGAGAAACTGATTTGCCATAAATGCCGACTGCGATATGCTATAAAAGAGGACATTCCCATTATGCTAATTGATGAGGCGGAAAAATTTTAATCCCGTAATTATCTAAAGCAAAATGCAAAGTAGACGACTTTCTATAATAGGGCTGGGGTTGTTTATTTTTTTCTCTATTTCATCCACCCCTCAAAGCAATGAGCTTCTTTCTGTGGTTTGTTCCGACCTTTCTGGAATAGAAATTGAATATCAGCCAGGAGAGGTCAAGCAGGAAAAGAAAGAGGAGGGGTACATTATCACTCTTGCCGAAGGCGAAAGGCAAAGAGAAGTAAGAGAAGTGGGAGAACCAGACCTACCCGCCCGGATAATTTTGGTTGGTATTCCTTTAGGTGTTAGACCAGAAGTACATCTTCTAACTTCTTCTTTTACGGAATCCACAAGTGAAGAGATTTTACCCGTTCCCCGTCTAATCGCCGTTGATTCCTTAGGTGCAGTAAGACAAGTCTATGAGAAAGATGAGAAGGTTTATGATGAGGATGCTTATTGGCCCTCCAATCCAGTGGAAATTGATAATATCTCCTTTCTGCGAGACCAGCGAATCTTGTGTTTAAGAATAAATCCAATTCAATATAATCCAGTAAAGAAATTGAGAAGGATTTGTAGTCAGGTCAGGTTTGCTATCTATTTCTCTGGAACACCTAAACTGAGCAAAGAACTAGCAGAAGACCGCTGCTTTGAAGATGTCTACCGGGCTTTATTATGGAACTACGAGTCAGCAAAGAATTGGCGAAGAGGGCGGGAAATCAGTAAAGCACCAATTTCCGACCCATTCTCAGGGGCTGAGGTCTGGTATAAACTTTGCACAAAAGAGGAGGGTATTTATAAAATCACTTACCACGACCTCAAGAACGCCGGCATTGACCCAAGTCAAATTGACCCTAGAACTATCAAAATTTATAATGGTGGGGCACAACCATTACCAAAATCTTTGACAGCTCCTCGTTCGGATTCACTTAGACAAATTGCTATCTTTGTCTCAGGAGAGAATGACGGAAGTTTTGACCCTTCTGACTATGTTCTCTTTTATGGAGTAGGACTTTCTGGTTGGGCAAGAAATCAAAACCTCTGTCTTTACCTCAAGAGTGGAGAACCAGTCTTTCTACATCGGAATCCATACACAGACTTTAATATCTACTGGTTTTGTTGGGGAGGGGCGAACGGTTTAAGGATGCAAGCTCTAGATGGTACTCCCGTGGGGGCACAATTCTATCCTTCTTCTTTTGTTGATACTCTTCATTTAGAAGTAGACAAGATTAATCCCTTTGAATCGGGTTTGATTTGGTTTTGGCAAGAACAACGGCGGGAAATTGACCAAACAGAGAGAACCTATAGATTTAGCTTTGAGACACCTCCATTGGCTAACAACTTTTGTCATTTTACCGGAACTTTTGTCGGTGACTGGCAGAGGTCTGGAGAACAAGTTTCCATGAGCACCCATCGGTTGAGAGTTAATCTGAATAATAACCTGGTGGGAAATTTAGAATGGTCCGGAGACCCAACGGCAGGAGAAACAAAAATTGAAGGAAGCGGGAATTGGTTGAATAATGGTCAGAATAAAATTGATGTTACACTTTATAAGCTACCTACCGAGGTAGGGAAAGATGTTAACTTCCTTGATTGGTTTGAGATTGTCTATCAGAGAAAATATCAAGTCTGGCACGGTTCTTTGCGCTTCAGGCCAGATACAAGTAGAGCGGGGCGCTACCGCTTTTCTATTTCTGGTTTCCTGCGAAAACCAGAAGTCTTAAAAATTATCAATCCATTTCAACCAAGTAGATTTATTAATTTTAGTTTTAAACCAGATACGCTCATCTTTGAAGATGATGTTGATTCTACTGATTTATTCTTTAGTGTTGATTCTGTGAACACTTTATCCCCTTATTCAATTCAACTTTGGCAACCTGCACACCTCAGGTCCTCTCTCAATGGGGCTGATTATCTAATCATTACTCCGGCTCAATTTTTGCCGCCTCTGCAAAGATTGAAGGAGCAGAGAGAGAAAAAAAATGGCTTTAAGGTAATGGTCATCCCTCTCTATCAGATTTATGAGGAATTTGATTTTGGGCTTCCTGACCCCACGGCAATTAGAGATTTCCTCCGCTTTGCGGTGGATTCTCCGGCGAGTTGGAATCCAAAACCTGCCTATTGCTTGTTTGTAGGCGATGCCAGTTATGACTACAAAAATCTATTTCAATGGAGTCATCCCAAGAATTTGCTTCCCTGCTGGCAAGTTGACAATTTGGGAGGTCAGTCCTCTTTTGGATATGCTTTTGACGGCTTTGATGATGGCTTTGTCTATTTCAATTCACCAAATATTCCTCAAATGAAAATAGGAAGAATTGCTGTTCAATCTGAAAGCGAACTGAATACAGTTTTGGAGAAGATTTTTGCCTACGAAAATCCGGAAACTTACGGTGTCTGGCGAAATAGAGTGATTATGGTCGCTGATGATGAGCGAACCAATGACTACACACTGCCCATAGAAACAGGCCATACGACAGACACTGAAAATTTAGCAAACTCCTTGCCAAGAAACATTGATAAAACAAAAGTTTACCTCTTAGAATATCCACTATATTCATCCTCTCCCAGAGATAAACCGACTGCCAGAGCGGCTTTAGTCAAAAAATGGAATAAAGGGGCACTATCAGTTAGTTATTTAGGACATGGCGCCTGGTTTGTTTGGGCTCATGAATCTGTTCTTAAAATAGACGATGTCCCTACTCTTTCCAATGGCAAAAAACTTCCAGTGGTTTTCATTGGTTCTTGTAGTGTGGGGCGCTTTGATAACATTAGATATGATTGTATAGCAGAGAATCTGGTGAAATCTCCCAGAGGAGGAGCAATTGCTACGATTGCTGCTACCCGGACCAGCACTGGTTCTTCAAATGCAGCTCTGGGGCAGAGACTTTTTAATCAGCTTTTTTTCAACGATACTACTGCTCAAGGGAAACCAGTTGATTTGGGAACAGCTCTCTTTCTGGCTAAACAGAGTGGCGATTTCGGTAACAATAGACTTTATCCATTATTAGGAGATCCAGGACTTAGATTTGGTCGTCCTGTCCAAAAAATAAATCTTGCGCTAAACCCAGATAGCCTCAAGAGAAAAGCGACAATTACCGCCTCAAGCAATATTCCCTGGACTTCTTCTTTTCGGGGCTATGGCTTTTTGAATGTCTTTGATTCTGCTTACCGGAGAGATACTCTGAGTATCTCTTACATTTTGCCAGGGAATCCCATATTTCAAGGACCAATTACTATTCCTAACGATAGTCTTAAAATAAACTTCATAGTGCCTAATTATCTTAACTCTGGCAATTTGGGAAGAGCGAGTCTTTATGTCTGGAATAATAACGAAGACGGAATTGGCTATAGTGAATCTTTATATGTTGGAGGAATAGACACTACTGCTCCTATTGATAAGATTCCTCCTCAAATCAAACTCTTCTGGAATGGTTTGCCTTTGAGAAACGGAGAGGAAATTACACCACAGGGAATGTTCTCAGCAGTCATTTCAGATGAAAACGGCATTAACACTTCTGGTCAGAGACGGTATGGACAAATTCGTCTATTCATAAATAGAAATGAAAATGACTTGACTGACCGTTTCACCTATGACCTGGATAGTTACCAAAAAGGAAGTCTCTCTTATCTCCTTTCTTTGCCAGAGCCGGGGGAGGAATCAAGAGCCGATAGTTTAATGTTAGAAGTCTGGGATAACTTCGGTAATTCGGGACGAGAGGCAGTAGGAGTTAATGTGGTTTCCAGCCTCAGGCTTACTATTAGCAGAGCTTATAACTTTCCAAATCCATTTAAAGAGGATACCTATTTTACTTTTTATTTAAATAAAGGAGCTCGGGTAAATATTAAAATCTATACAGTAGCCGGACGATTAATTAGAACCATTTCCAACATAATGGGGATTGCCGGCTATAATCAAATCTTTTGGGATGGAAAAGATGAAGAAGGAAGCTATTTAGCCAACGGAGTCTATCTTTACAAGATCATTGCTAAAAGAGAAAGTGGAGAGGAGAATGAAGAAACCTCAATCTTTGGTAAAGCAGTGATGATGAAATAAAAACTTGATAAACTCTCCTAGGGAAGGCTGTGAGAGGATAGATACTAATTTTTGCGGGGGGTAGTGATAAAAATTAAGATATGAGAAAAACGAGCATATATGTTGACACTTCAGTGATTGGTGGCTGTTGTGACCCGGAGTTTCAAGAATGGTCTCATGGACTTCTTTATGATTTTAAAACAGGGAACTTTTTGTTGTTCCTTTCTGAACTTACGGATGCTGAAATTCAAGACGCGCCGGACGAAGTAAAAAATATTTATAATGAGTTCAGAAATTGTGCGGACAGGATTATGGAAATTACTCCAGAAGTAATTGAATTGGCCGACGCTTATCTCAATCATGGTATTTTGGCCTCAAATTATCGGAATGATGCTATCCATATTGCGATTGCAACTATTGCTGGCGCGGATCTATTGGTCAGCTGGAATTTCAAGCATGTGGTACATTTTGAAAAGATTCGAAAATTCAATGCAGTAAGTATTGAAATGGGGTATAAACCAATCTTAATACATTCACCAAGGGAGGTGACAACCTATGGCAGTCAAGGCAGTTGAAATGGTTCGCAAGATTAGGGATAGCCATTACGAAGAAACAAAAAGACTCTCAGTGGACGAACAGATTAAGTTTGTTAAAAAGAAAGCAGAAAAACTGCAAAAAGAACTCAAGATACCTCAGTCTTCAACTGTAACTAGCACGGTGCATGTGCAAAGATGAAAAAAGATTTGTATTTCACATACACCAATTTTTTTCTTGCTTTTGTTTTTCTAATTTTGGTATACTTAATTAGTTATTCCTCAAAGATTCATTAACCATACATTAACCCCGCACCTTTCTAAAAACTATGCCCTGACAAGGTAGAAGAAGGGCGCGGGGTTAATCGGGGTGAAAATCTGTGTCATGCCATAGGCATCAGCCAGAGGCTGATCCGCCGTAAGTGTGACGGAGATCTGCCTCTCTCTGGTGAATAATCTGTGGTTTCACAGGCTTTTTCAAAACAACCCAATTTAAGAATGGAGGTAAAAATGAGATTCAAAAGAATATCAGGACTATTGGTGGCTGTGTTTATGCTTATTATAGTAAGTGAAGCTTCAGCCATTTCTGAAGGGGCGGCAATTTTTCTCCTCATTCGTCCTGGAGCACGACCAAATGGTATGGGAGGAGCCTTTGTGGCGATTGCTGATGATGCCACCGCAACTTATTATAACCCGGCTGGCCTGGCTTTTGTCAAAGGGAAAGAAGTAACCTTGATGCACTGTAATTGGCTGTCTAAAATTTGGGGAGAAGTAGGGGGCGATATGTATTATGAATTTGCCAGCTATGTCCAGCCTTATGAAGATTGGGGAGTTATTGGAGGGAACATCGTGTTCCTTTCAGAAGGGAAAAGCTACATTATGGATAACGAGGGGAATGAATTAGGTACCTTTTCAAGTTTTGAATTTGCTCCTTCACTGTCCTATGGAACAATAGTGACTAAAAACCTTGGCGCTGGAGTGAATTTGAAGATTATCCACAGTCATCTTATCTCAGTCCCTGTAGAGTGGCTTGAGAATGTAAAGGGAGTAGCTACTACTTGGGCACTTGATCTGGGAGTTCTGTATAAAGGTCCGCTGAGAAATTTAAATTTAGGAGCCAATATTCAAAATATAGGGCCAAAACTAAAATATATTAAAGCGGAAGAAGCAGACCCACTTTCTACAAATTTGAGGGCTGGTCTTGCTTACAAGGTCTTAGAAAGCAAACTGTTCAGACTTACGACCGCACTTGACTTTACTAAAAGTTTGGTCAATTTGAAGTCTCCCTGGAAAGACCAATTAAGAGAAACAGTAACACACACCGGAGCAGAATTTTGGTATTATGACCTGCTGGCGCTGAGGATTGGCTGGGTCTATGATTTTTATCTCTATGGAGCAGAAAAGAAACCTCTGGGTGACCAGATAACTTTTGGTGGTGGTGTAAGATACAAATTTCCTAAGAGCGGAACAAAAATTGAGTTTGATTTTTCCCGAGAACCCGGAGGGGAGCTCCAACCCGGTGGTAATAGGAAATTTTCTCTCTCAGTGGGGTTTTAAAGTGACAAAGTACTGAAGTTCTGAAGAGCTGAAGTTTTTTATCTTTCACTTCAGCTCTTTTGCCTTTAGCTTTTTTACTATGGAGAAAAACTAAATGAAAAAAATCTTTCTTAATAATTACCACGAAAGCACGAAATTTGGAAAGCAGGGAGTCAAAAAGATTCTTTTTCGTTATTTCGTGTCTTCGTGGTTTATGTTGTTTATTCTTCTGCCTACTCACCTAAAAGCCTGGCAGGAATTTTCAAGGTTAAAGCCGGCAGAAAAGACAATTCTTGAACAGATAAAAAAACAACCGAGAAAATACCAAGATAGTATTTGTAAGCGAAGAATTCTGGAGCAAAAAAGAATCCAACGGCAGAAAAGAGCACCACATTTATTAAAAGCAGGCGTGCCAGATACTATAAATATCCTGGCAATTCGCGTGGAATTTCAACCTGATGATGACTCTCTTACCTGGGGTAATGGTCTGATGAACCTCAAGGGAAATGGCGACACTATTCCAATGTGCATAGACAACGATTGTCTCAAAGGTCACAATATTGATTATGAACCGCCGCATACGAAGATATATTTTGAGCGCCAACTCATTGCTCTGCGCAATTATTGGTGGAAAGTTTCTTCAGGTAAATTATATTTAAACTTCCGGGTTCTCCCTGATGCTGATAGGTCTTGTTATCGCTTGCCTCACCAGATGTCATATTACAGTGATTTCTATAATCAGTGGGAGAATTTTGGCTGGGGGATTTATGAACTAATGAAAGATGCAGTAGAAGCAGCGGATGCAGACCCAGTCAATATCCAATTTAGTGATTATGACGCCTATATCATCTTTCATGCCGGTTCTGCTTGGCAAAGTTGGCCCTGGGGTGCAGACCTTCCCACCTTGGCAATGACTTTTGAAGATTATCCTATTTATGTCAATAATGGTTCGGAGAAGATTGTAGATGGGGCAATTCAACCAGAGACTGCCAGTTCTCATGGAATTACTTTTGGATTGCAAGGCTCTCTGGCTCATGAGTTTGGTCATCAAATCGGCTTGCCAGACCTTTACGATATTTCTTATTGGTCAGTTGGTAGCACAGGAGAATGGTGCCTAATGGGTTTAGGGAATTTTGGATTGAATGGTTTCGTTCCTTCACATCCTTCAGCCTGGTGCAAATATTATCTTGGATGGATTGAACCTAAAGTAGTTAATCCTGGTGCAGGAGGTTTAAATGTTGCTATTCGCTGGATAGAATCAGATGATACTGCTGGAATAAGAATGGTCAAAGTGCCTATTAATTCACATGAGTATTTTTTGATTGAGAATCGGCGCGCCTATACTAATCCGGATACAGCAATTCATCCAGAGCATCCCGACTCAAATGGAGCGAGGGTCTGGTATGATGGAGTCTTGGTAAAGTTTGACGATTATGACTATTCTCTTCCTTTGAGTTCAAATTTAGTAGAAGACCCACATTTCAAAAATCAGGGAGGACTTTTAATCTGGCATATTGATGAGCAATTGATTGCTGAACGGTGGTCTACCAATTCTTTAGCAGTAGGAAAGATAAAGGCGATAGATTTAGAAGAGGCTGATGGAATTCAGGATTTGGAGCGCTGGGGGGGGTCGCCTTATGAGACTTATGCCAGTGGATACGATTGCTTCTACGACCCTAACAATACCGCCTTCACCTCTTCATCTACGCCTAATAGCCGTAGCAATAATGGAGCAGATACACATATCATTATTGAAAACATTTCCGCTCCAGACACAGTGATGACTTGCAGAATTCGTGATTGGAGAAGAATTGGTTTTCCTGTTTCAATTGGGTCTCCGGCTGATTGGAATTCTCCAGTAGTGGCCGACTTAGATAGAGATGGAACAAAAAATGAAATTATCATTAATTCCAGTGACGGCATAATTTATGTTTGGCATGACGATGGCACACCATACTTAACTGATACAACAGGGCTATTTGCCAAAGTGCCTTCGCGCATTTATTCCTCTTGTGCTATTGGCGACCTTGTGCCAGATGATTCAGATTCATTATTGGATATCGTAGTTAGCGTCTATGATAGCGCTCTCTACGCCTGGCACGGTAATGGAGATTCAATTTCTAATTTTCCCGTAAAGACTAAAGGCCCAATCATTTCTTCGCCTGCTCTCGCAGACCTTGATGGTGATGGAAATTTGGAAATTCTTGTTGGTTCTGATGACCGAAATCTTTACGCTTGGCATAGTGATGGAACTACTGTTTCAGGCTTTCCAGTATTCCTGGCAGGTGCTGTTCAGGCATCACCAGCAATTGCCGATATAAATAATGATGGTAAACCAGAAATTGTCATTATTTCAGGCGATAATCGTCTCTTTGTCTTAAAAAGCGATGGCACAATGCTTGAAGGTTGGCCCCAAATCACTCCCAGGCCTGGTTATGTCAATTCCTCTCCTGTAGTAGGAGATGTTGACCGTGATGGGCAGAAGGAAATCATTACGGTAGCCTGTGGAAAGGTTTATTGCTTCAAGCCTGATGGAACATCTGAGCCAGGTTGGCCCGTGGATATTGAAAAAGACCCGTATGCTTATCCCTACGAATCTTCCTCGCCAGCCCTCGGAGATATTGACAACGACGGATATCTTGAAATATCTGTAGCCGCTGGACATAAACTCTATTGCTTTAATTACAACGGAACTTTGGTTACAGGTTTTCCTGTAACTCTGGTACAAGCGCCTGATAATCCTTCAGTTGATACTCTGTATTTAGTTTCATCGCCGGTAATTGGTGATATTGATAAAGACAAAAAACTAGAAATTGTTATTGGTTCACCTGATGGAAAGCTGTATGCTTTTAATGGAGATGGCGGTTTAGTTGATGGTTATCCTCTAAGTTGTGGCGGAGCGATTTATTCAACACCTGTTTTGTTTGATCTTACTCCTCCTGGAGGGATATGTGGTAGTCCTTCTCTTGGAATTGCCGTAGGCTGTGATGACAAACTTCTTTATGTCTGGGACCCTTGTCTTGTCTATCTCAAACCGGATTTTCCCTGGAACATTCCCTGGGGAATGTTCAGACAAAATGAATTTCACAATGGAGAATATCCGGCGTCATTGATGCCACTCCCTGTTGCGGTTGAGGGACCAATATTGAGCGGAGTTTATAATTATCCCAATCCAGCGTATGGGCAAACAACTAAAATCCGCTATCACTTAAATTCAGCGGCTGAAGTCTCAGTGAAAATTTTTAATATCGCCGGAGAACTTATTAAGAACTTTCAGGGAACTGGATTTGAAAGAACTGAAAATGAGTTAAAGTGGGATTTAAGTGGAATTGCCAGCGGTGTCTATATTTGTCGGGTAGAAGCAAAAGCCGCTGGCAAAAAGGAAGTAAAATTTTGTAAGATTGCGGTGGTGAGATAGTTGTTGAGCAGATTTCGCAAAGTGCATTGCGATGGGTTTTTTAGGACACAAAGGAACAAAAGGAGACAAAGGTGATGGGCAAGGTAACTGAAAAGATTGAGATAACAAACTACAAAGACCAAATAAAGGCAGAAATAGGAATTATCAGAACTGAGGAAGTAAGGAGGAAGGAGTTGAATGGTCTTGTGGATTCAGGTGCAACTATGCTGACTTTGCCTGAAGAAGTAGTGGAAGATCTTGGATTAACTCTTGGAAAAGAGGTTGAAGTTACCTATGCGGATGGCAGAAAAGAGAAAAGACCTACAGCCTATGGCATAAAAGTTGAGATATTGGGGAGAGAAGCCGAAACATTTGCGGTAGTGGGAAGGAAGAATACCCAAGTCTTAATCGGTCAGATAGTGCTTGAAGCACTTGATTTAGTTATTGACCCAAAGAAAGGCAAACTCGGTCCAAGACCAGAATCACCTGATATTCCCTTGATAGAAATCTATTAAGTATGTATTCATCCTGAAGTGAAGGAGAGACTATGAACAAATTTCGGAAACAGTTTTGCGCAGTGCTCTGCTCAATCATCATTGCTTTTGTAAGTTTAATATATGCTGAAGAAGAGAAACTGTTAAATCCACTACCCGATACTACCAAGGGAGATACTATTTCCACTTTAACATTAGAACAATCTCAAATATCTATTGCTAAAAAATCTATCAAAAAGGCATTCTTTCTCTCCCTTTTAGTCCCGGGCACTGGGGAACTCTATGTCGGCGAGAAGTTCTGGGCAAAGCGATTCTTTTTAAGTGAAGGAGTTATCTGGGGAACTGCCTTAGTATTTAATATTCAGGGGAAAATCAAGCGAGACGACTATCATCTCTATGTTCGTCAAAAGGCAGGAGTGCATTCAACACGGGAAGATGATAAATACTACGAGAACATTTACAAATATGAGAGCAGTGAGGAATGTAATGAAGACTATCGTCGGAAAGCCAGAGAGGAATACCCAGACAATCTTGAGGCGCAAAAAGACTATTTATCGGATAAGTTATACGGTCCAGAGGATGCCTGGCAGTGGACGAACCCTGCTGACTGGGATTTCTATCGGGGACTTCGGGTTTCCAGCAGAGAGGCATTTCAACGGGTTTCGTATTGCGTCTGGGTTGCTTTGCTAAACAGGCTTATTTCCTCAGTCAATGCCGCTAGACTTGCCAAAGGACATAATAAGAAAACCTTACAAAAGAGCGAATCTCTGTTACCACTTAAAATAGAACTGAAGGTTAGTAGGGGAAAACCAGGATTGATTATCACTGGAAAATTCTAATTTAAACGACGAAAACACAAAATTATGAGGGGCGTTTCTAATTTACAAGAGAACGTCCCTTTTTTGCTTGAACCCCTAGTGGTCTGTCGCATAAATATTTGACAATCAGGGTGTCAAGAAAAAAAGACCTAATGTCGAAATATGAGTAGCCCCGACATTTATGTCGGGGAAAACTAAAACCCTCACCCCCTTCTGTCCCCCT
>JBFLXN010000082.1:0-11344 GCA_040755715.1 Candidatus Edwardsiibacteriota bacterium | reverse complement strand
TGCTTGGGTCAGACAACGTAATCGTCAGAAAGCAACCGTTTCCTGGCAGTTTACAAAGAACATTGCTCGTAAGAAACTTAACAGGTTCTATTACAATATCAAAAATTAGTGTCACAAAGCACTAGTAGCCTTCGCACATCATGTGCTACCGCTTAAAGTTGGTGCACCATTGAAAAGAAATAGATGAACGCCGCTGCCGAGGAGGGACCCTACTGTTTATATCCCACGTCCTCCAAAATTTAAAATGCCTTATGAAAGGGAGTAAGAAATGAACAAAGTAGTAGCGAGATAGTAGCGAGAACTGGGTTTATAGGGTTTTCTCGGTTTATTGAGTTTGTCGGGTTACTAAAACCCAACAAACCCGATTAACCGAATTCTCTCTACTCTCTACTGCCGAGCGTAAGCGAGGCATATCTCGGAGGTTTTATGCCAAAGTTAGTAGAATGCATCCCTAATTTTTCTGAAGGTAGAAGACTGGAAGTAATTGAGGCTATTGTTAAAGAGATTGAATCGGTGCCACAAGTCAGAATGCTTGACCGAGAGATGGACAAAGACCATAACAGAGCGGTTCTGACATTTCTCGGTGAACCGGAAGCGGTCAAGAAAGCCGCATTCTTAGCCTGCGCCAAGGCGACTGAATTGATTGATATGAACAAACATACTGGTGAACATCCCAGAATCGGAGCGACTGATGTTATTCCCTTCGTGCCGATTTCCGGGGTAACTATGGATGACTGCGTAAAACTGTCAAGAGAACTTGGAAAAGAAATCGCTGAGAAACTAAAGATTCCTGTTTATCTTTATGAAAAGTCTGCTACCTGCCCAGAGCGAGAAAATTTAGCTAAGCTCAGAGAAGGGCAATATGAAGGATTAAAAATAGAAATTGAGAAGAATCCGGATAAGACTCCGGACTTTGGTAAGCCAAAATTTCATCCCACCGCAGGAGCTACTGTAGTTGGCGCCAGAGACCCACTGGTTGCCTTTAATGTTAACTTGGGAACAAGTAATTTGGATTTAGCCCGAACGATTGCCAAGCGGGTTAGATTCAGAGATGGTGGACTTCGTTTTATCAAAGCCAACGGATTTGCTCTTAGAGAACGTGGCATAGTCCAGGTTTCTATGAATTTAGTTAATTATCAGGGGACGCCGATTTTTTCTGCCTTTGAGATGGTGAAACGAGAAGCAGAGCGATATGGTATTCCAGTAGTTGGTTGTGAAATCGTTGGTCTGGTGCCGTTGAATGCAATGTTAGATGTGGCAGATTATTATTTGAGATTAGAAAATTTCAAATATGAGCAAATTTTGGAAAACAAACTCTGGGGTGGGGGAGCCACCGAAACCATTCCTACGCTCTTCTTGGAAAAGGTAGCATCTAAAGAGCCAACTCCAGGGGGGGGCAGTGTTTCTGCCTTAGCCGGGGCGCTGGCAGGAGCCCTCACCTCAATGGTCTGTCGCCTAACAATCGGGCGCAAGAAATATGCAGAAGTCTCCTCTGAAATGAAAGAGGTCTTGAAAAAATCAGAAAATTTGCGCCAAGCATTAACCAACCTGATTGAAGAAGATGCCGAGGCATTTGATAAAGTAATGATGGCTCTGAAATTGCCAAAGGAGACACCGGCAGAAAAGAAAATTCAAGAAGCAAAATTAGAAGAGGCTTACCAAAGAGCGGCTAAAGTGCCCCTGGAAGTGATGAAACAGGGATTAGAAATTTTAGATTTATCAAAGATCGTCGCGCAAAAAGGAAATATTAATTCGGTAAGTGATGCTGGTGTTGCCGCCCTAATGGCTTTTGCAGGTATTGAGGGTGCAGGCTTGAATGTGCAAATAAATCTTCCTTCCATTCAAGATGAGCAATTTAAAAGAGAAGCTAAGCAGCAAATGGAATTACTATGGAAAAAGGCAAAAGAACTGGCAGAAGAAGTGAAAAGAATAGTTCAGGGAAAAATAAGCTAAAAAAGAGGGACTGCCATCTACCCAGTTTAATCTGCGTAATCATATGATGCCAGGTAAAATAAATATCTGTGAAATCATACCTTTATTTAGTTGACAAAACAATATAAAATTACAGAACCAAAAGAAATGATGGATACAGCCAATTTAAAAGCGCAGGCTGAAGAACAAAAGCACAAGGGCGATTGGGAAGGTGCTTTGCGGCTCTATGAGAAGTTAGTCACCACCGAATCCAATGACCCTTTCCTCTGGCTTTCACTAGGTGATGTATATTGTCAATTACAAAAAGAAAAAAGAGCAATCGCTGATTATCAAAGAGCAGCTGAACTCTCTCAGCAACTCAACGACCATCAAAAGGTAATTGTCGCTCTACGCAAAATTTTATTTATTGACAAAGAAAACGCAGAGTTGTATAATAAAATAGGGGGGGAATACCTGAGTTTAAAACTTAAAGGTGGAGCGGTCAGAGAATTTTTAAAGGTTTGTGACTTAGCCCTGTCTTCTTCCAATATTAAGTTTTTTCTTGATACCCTCTCACATCTAGTAGAGCTCCTTCCCGAAAATCAAAAATTACCACCCAAATTTGAGGTCATCAAAAATGAGGTAGAAAGAGCCGAGGAGAAAATCCAGCAAGTTAAGGTTGAACCCGAAGAAATAAAGCCATTTTACAAATTAGTAGAAATGGCTATTAAGAGCAATAATTCTAAGAAAGTAGTAGAGTCCTATTTAGCCTTGGGACGCGTTCTTTTAGCAAAAGGAGCCAAAAGAGAAGCCCAGAACATTTATCAAAAAGTCTTACAAAGAGAGCCCGCTAATGAAGAGGCATTAGAAAAAATCTTGGAGATCTCCCATTCTCCAGAAATGACCGAAGGTATAAGTATTGAGGAAGGATTGATTACTCAGTTCAACGAATTCAAAGAATTGGTCTGGGAGAAAATTGATGAAAATTATGAAGATTATTTTGACTTGGCCATGCTCTTCCGTGAGTTTGGGTTACATGATGAAGCTATTATTGAGTTTCAATCAGCCCTTAAGGGAGGCAGCAAGCAACTGAGAGCTTTTGAGATGTTAGCGGTAAGTTTCTTGGAACAAGGCGATACCGGCTTAGCCACTGAGGTCTTAAAACAAGGTTTAAGTATCAAAAAATACATTGACCACGAATATATCGGGCTCCATTATAACTTGGGGTTAGCCTATGAACGCCTCGGTGAAATTGAAAAGGCGATTAAGGAATTTGAAGATGTCTATGTAATTAATATCAACTACAAAGATGTCGCTAAAAAACTAAAAGAATTGGAAGAAAAGTTTAAAGTTTTGGTGAAAGAAGAACCAAAGATACCTCTTACTATTATGAAACCGCCAGCAAAGGAAGAAAAAATAACGCCAATATTACCGAAAAAAGAAGAAATCTTGGTGGAGAAGCCTGTCTTAGAAAGAAAAGAGGAGGGAATTTCTTTTCTATAAAAATTAGAGTGCGAATAGGACGAATGATACCGAATAAAACGAATATTATTGTTCGCTAAATTAGCTGTCATTCGTATAATTCGTTATTTTCTTTAATGGTATAGGAAATTACAAACCACTGAAGACTTTTTAGAATCTGAGATAGAAAGAGATTATCTTTCTGTGTATTCAGTGGCTTCAGTGGTTTGAAAAATTTTTCTTAACAAGGAGGGATTAAGAAATGGATTATGAACGATTTTTTAGATTGTCCGGGGACCCGTTTGCTAATGTGCCGGATAATCGCTTCTATTTTGATAGTGTGCCGCATTCACAAGGTGTCTTGCGTCTAAGCCATGCGGCTGAGAGAATGCGCGGTCTGTCCATATTGACTGGAGAAGTGGGCACAGGGAAAACAATGCTGGCCAGAAGAATGTTAGAAATCCTGCGTGAAGATGGAAGATTTGAGACTGCCCTATTGGTCTTGACGCATTCCGAATTCACTCCTATTTGGTTTGTGCGACGGGTGGCTACTCTTTTGGGACTGAAAGATATTCCAGAAGAGAAGACAAAAGTAGTTTCTATGCTTTCCCAACGTTTGATGGAGATTCATAATGAGGGCAAAAAAGCGGTCCTGATTATTGACGAAGCCAATATGCTACAAACCAAAGAAGTCTTAGAAGAAATGAGAGGTTTGTTAAATTTAGAAATTTCAGATGCGAGGTTGATTACCTTTTTGCTCTTTGGCCTGCCAGAGTTGGATGAACAGTTAACCAAGGACACGGCTCTTCGCCAAAGGGTGGCAGTAAGATTCAAATTAGAGTCCTTGGATGGAGATGCGGTCAAAGGCTATATTAAACACCGTTTAGCCGTAGCCGGAAGAACCGAAGACCTCTTCACCGATACAGCTTTTGACCTCATCAATCGTCATTCTCAAGGTCGGCCAAGATTAATTAACGCCATCTGTGATAACGCTCTTTTAGAAGCCTGTCTATTGGAAAAAGAAATGATAGATGCCTCCATTGTTCAAGCCGTAGTTACTTCTCTCATTTTATCAGAGAAAGCAGCCGAAGAAGAGAAGAAAGAATGAAACGTAATATCGCTATCGCTCGGAGTAATCGGAGGATTATTGCTTTTGAGAAATCATTGCGCAAGAACGAGTGAGTGCAGGATTGCTGTCGCTCGTAGTAATCGTAGTAATCGCAAAAATGAATGAAATGATACTACGTTTCCTCCGAGCGAAGCGATACGGCGTTTATTACGAGTCCCGCCTTAGCGGGACGCTCCTACGAGTAAGTGCCCAGTAAAATTGGAGGAAGAGTGGCAAATATTCCAGCTATAAAGGCAAAAGCGGCTGAATATTTTCAGAAAGGCGAATACGCCAAAGCTATTGCCGAATATAAAAAGGTTTTAGAGGCTGAACCGACTAATGCCAGCATCTATAACTTTGTCGGCGATAGCTATGTGAAACTCAGTTCCATTGAAGAAGCAATTAGCCATTATCAAGAAGCAGCCAAAGCCTACAGCCAGGATGCACTCTATAATAATGCCATTGCTGTCTGCAAAAAAATCTTGCGCTTGAAGCCAGAAGCCGAAGTCTATAAGACCCTCGGTGAACTCTATATCCAACAGGGATTAATTAGTGAGGCACTTACCAATTTGATTGAATATGCCGACCGTAAATTGCGGGAGAACCAGATTGAAGCAGTGCTTCAGACCTATCAACAGATTGTGGAATTGAACCCAAAGAATTTGAGTGTCCGCTCAAAATTAGCCGAAATGTATCTCTCCCAGAAAAAAATTGAGGAAGCCGCTAAGGAGTTTCAAGCGATTGCCGAAACTTATGAGGAACAGGGAAGAATTGTAGAAGCTGAAGCCCTACAAGCCAGAGTTAGAGCAATGTACGGCGAAAAAGCCGCTCCTAAACCAGAGCCGCCAAGGCCTGAAGCCCCCTCCGTAAGTTTAGAAGTGCCGCCAGTAGAAATTATCCCCCCCCCGGTAGAGGAAAAACCCACTTTGATTAAGCCAGAAGAACTGATTATTAAAAAAGAAGAGGCTCTAGCACCACCTCCAGTAGTTGAAGAAATAAAACCAGCCGATTGGTCAACTAATGTAGAACTAGGTGATTTACTTTTAGAAATAGGTTCAATTCCGGAAGCCATTGAGCAATATCACACGGCCGCTGAGGGCTATTTTTCAGAAGGGAAAATAGAGAAAGCAGAATCACTCTATCGCAAGATCGCTGAGCTCCAACCGTTAGAAATAAGAACTCACCAAAAATTGGTGGAAATTGCTATTGCCAGCAAAAACGAAAAAACAATGCTGTCTGCCTACCTCAGTCTGGCTGAATGTTTGAGAAGAAGGGAATTGAAAGAGCAAGCCGGCGCCGTTTATCAGAAGGTTTTAGAAATAGACCCCCAGAATGAGACCGCCTTAGAGAATTTATCGCTGATTACACAGGCAGTCTCACCTATTCCAGTTAAAGAAGAAGTCGTGATGCCACCACCTGGATTGGAAGAGATAAAAGCCCCACCTCCCAGAGTGGAGATTCCTGTGACCCCACCACCAGCTAAGGCGCCAGAAGAGGTTAAGCCTGAAGAAAAAGTTCTCTTCGGTCGTCCAATTGTGGAAGGAGGGAAGGAATCTAGAGTTCGCTTCAGCGTAGCTGAAGGGGTAAGCGTACCTCAAGAAGAAACAATTTCTATCGCTGAGATTATTGACGAATTCAAAGAAGGTGTTTATCAAACAATTGGTGAAGAAGATTTTCAAGGTCATTATGACTTGGGTATCGCCTATAAAGAAATGGGACTTTTGGACGAAGCCATCTATGAATTTCAAATTGCCAGCAAAGGAAAGAATGAAAGACTAAAAGCCTTTGAAATGTTAGGACTCTGTTTCCTGGAGCGGGGAGAACCGAGGTTTGCAGTAAAACAGTTTGAAAGAGGACTGGGTACATCGGGCTATCCTGAAGAAGATTATATTGGCTTGCATTATGGTTTGGGAGTTGCCTATGAACAATTGAACGATTTAGTAAATGCTTTAAAAGAATATGAAACTGTTTATTTGATGGACATAAATTTTAAGGATGTTGGAGTTAAGGTCAAACGGTTGCGAGAAGAAACCAAAGGCCTACCACCTCCCCCAAGAACTGAAGCACCTCCACTGCGCGTAGAAATGCCACCTCCGAAGGTCGGGGTTTTGCCACCAGAACCTGAAATACCCAAACCAGAACCTACCTTGCCTCCTAAGGTAGAACCAAAGAGAATCGCTAAAGAAGAAATGGTGAAGCCAGAACCAGTTTTATCGGAAAGACCACAACCTTTGGAGAAAGAAGTGACCCCACCCACTCCTGAAGCCCCGCCAAAACCAGTGGAAGAGGCGCCCAAACCAAAACCCATTCCCTCAAAATTGAAAAAGCCAGAAAAGCACAAGATTTCTTATGTGTGATTTTTCTGGAAATTCTGTCCAGTAGATAAGAAGAGGAGGTCAAGGAGAAATGAAGAAACTAATTTTTGCGTTAATGGCTATCTGTTTGATAGCCGGAATGGGGTTTGCCTTTGATGACGCCTATATTCAACCACTGGGGCATTTTAATAAAGCAATTACTCCTCAGAATCTAAAAGCACCGTTAGCTCCTGATACTATTTACCACTTCAATATATATCTTTTAGGTTCTGCTGACCGTGGCATCAATTACAATATCTGGAACAAAATCACACCATTTAATAAGTATACCAGAGACGGTCTCGGTGCGATGGGAGACGGGGGAATGACAAATGTCCTCGTTCTTGGCGGCAGCCCTCATGTAGCATTTAACGGCTGGGATGATGTGGCAGGGACTTGGAAAATGTGGTTCTGGAGTGCGGGGACTGGGATGAAGGCAGTGGCTACTAGCTCTACATTTATGGGTTGGCCAAGTATCGGCTACAGTCCAGCCCTTAACACGCTCTACATTTGCTGGTCAGACCACTATTTTGGATATTACGGTTGGGAGAATGCTATGGAAGGGGATATCTTTATTTCCTCTTCAGCGGATGGTGGAAATACTTGGAGTAATCCGGTGAATATTTCTGATTTCATTCAGGCGGTGACCCCGGCTGATTCTGCCCAGGAATATCCGAAGATAGCACCACGGGTGGGAAATGCTATTCACCTTATGTATCTTGATGACTCAGAATCACCTGGCTCTGCGGTTCAAGATATAGGTCCCTATACCAACGCGCCTATTAGATACTGCCAGGTCAACCCCAATTTGAGCGGTCTTCTCTACGGGCCAGTGCCGGGAGGAGTTACTGCATACGACTGGGCTACGACTGGAAATACTGAGGGAATTGTTACCGATGCAGCAGAGAATGCCATCTGGGTGTGGACTAAAATGAATACGGCTCAGACCACTCGGTTGATTGGCTGGAATTGCTATACTGGGGCTGCGCCTGACACCATAGGATTTACTTTGGGTTCAGGTTGGATTGGGTCTCCAGGTATAACCATTGATGCTGCTGGATGGCCGATTGTCTGCTGGCATCACGCGGGAAAGAATGCTTCTGTAAGTTGTGCTGATAAAGGAGGAATTGGAGGGGGACTATGGCAGACTGATCTTGATACTTTTGCTATCCCCTCTGTTAGTCTATTCTTCCCAAGTATTACTGTAAGTAGCACAGGTGATACTCTTATGATGAGTGCGTATGCCTGGGGACCCGCTCAGCCAGCTTTTGGAATGGAACCAGACCTTGGACTGGACTATCCATACACAACTCTTCCCTCTTGGCCTAATATCAGTGGAGGCCTATATGTAGGAATTGGCGCAGACCCAACTTCTCAAATGGTATGGGGTTACTTTGGAGCAGACACAGCAATCACGAGGTATCCTCCAACAAACCTAACTCATACTGTTTTGGATTCCGCAAATCGCATCTATCAACTCAACTGGCTAGCCAGTGCTGATGCGGAAGTAGATAGTTATTTTGTCTACAGGATTGGAGATACAACTACTATATGGTATTCTCAGTATCCATTTTTGAATACAAATTGGACAAGAGTTGGAGGAACTGCTACTCCCACGCTTACCTATACAGATGATGCTCCTAATGCGGTGGATACTGTTTACCGATACTTAGTGATGGCAATAGTAAAGACCCCCTATTATGAGTATGAAAGTGGACCAACCAATGAAGTTATTGTTCCTCCCCCTCCTGGTGTTGAGGAACTGCCCAAGCCAGTTGCAAAATTGCCGAAGTCTTTCTTCCTCGGACAGAATGCTCCAAATCCATTTAGCGCGCAAACCGTCATTCGCTATTTGGTCCCAGCGGTTAGCAGTGAGCGGTTAGCGGTGAGTATGAAAATCTACAACAATGCTGGGGAATTGGTGAAGACATTAGTAAATGAGCCTAAGAGTCCAGGAGCCTACAAGGTTACTTGGGATGGCGAGGATGATAACGGGAAGCGGGTAGCGGATGGGGTATATTTTTATAGATTCAAGGCCGGCGATTTCACGGATACAAAGAAGATGATTTTGGTAAAGTAGAACAGGCGTCTCGCCTGTCAATGGTAGGTAGCCCAGCCGTTTACGGCTGGGAATAAAGGAGAAGGCCGTGAACAGCCTTAGAAAAAATTTGATTTTATTCTTTTATTTTTTCCTAATCACTAATTTACTAATTCCTGCTTTCTGCTTTGCCGCTGGCAAGGTCTACTGGCAGACAGACGGAGTGCCGATTTGCACCTTTGGTGCTGACCAGATGAATCCGGTGATTGTGCCGGATATGAAGGGCGGAGGGATAATTATCTGGCAGGATTGGCGGAGTGGGAATTTGGACATTTATGCTCAGAGGGTAGATAGTGCAGGCAATAGGCTTTGGACCAACAATGGTGTGCCTTTAGCCGCCAGTGCTACTAATGAAAATGAGCCCAAGGCTGTGAGCGATATGCGTGGAGGTAAAAGAGATGAAAAAGTTGATTTTTGCGTTAGTGGCTATCTGTTTGATAGCCGGAATGGGGTTTGCCTTTGATGACGCCTATATTCAACCACTGGAGCGTTTCAATAAAGTAATTACTCCTCAGAATCTAAAAGCACCGCTAGCTCCTGATACTATTTACCACTTCAATATATATCTTTTAGGTTCTGCTGACCGTGGCATCAATTACAATATCTGGAACAAGATCACACCATTTAATAAGTATACCAGAGACGGTCTCGGTGCGATGGGACAAGGTGGAATGACGAATGTCCTCGTTATTGGCGGCAGCCCTCATGTAGCATTTAACGGCTGGGATGATGTGGCAGGACTTTGGAAAATGTGGTTCTGGAGTGCGGGGACTGGGATGAAGGCAGTGGCTACTGGGGTCACATTTATGGGTTGGCCAAGTATCGGCTACAGTCAAGCCCTTAACACGCTCTACATTTGCTGGTCAGACCACTATTTTGGATATTACGGTTGGGAGAATGCTATGGAAGGGGATATCTTTATTTCCTCTTCAGCGGATAGTGGAAATACTTGGAGTGCTCCGGTGAATATTTCTGATTTTATTCAAGCGACAACTCCGAATGATTCAGCCCAAGAATATCCGAAAATAGCGCCGAAGGTGGGAAATGCTATTCACCTTTTCTATCTTGATGACTCAAAATCACCTGGCTCTTCTATTCACGGTATAGGTGTGGCGACTGATGCGCCTATTAGATACTGCCAGGTCAACCCCAATTTGAGCGGTCTTCTCTACGGGCCAGTGCCGGGAGGAGTTACTGCATACGACTGGGCTACGACTGGAAATACTGAGGGAATTGTTACCGATGCAGCTGAGAACGCCATGTGGGTGTGGACTAAAATGGATACCCTTGGGAGTTTCCGGCTAATTGGCTGGAATGCCTATACGGGTGTAGCTCCGGACCCTGTGGGCTATACTGTAGGTAGCAATTGGATCGGCTTTCCGGGGATAACCATTGATGCTAACGGTCTTCCCATTGTCTGCTGGCATCACGCGGGAAGGAATGCTTCTATAAGTTGCGTAGATGAAGGGGGAATCGGAGGCGGATTGTGGACGACACCAGATACAATGTCAAAAGACTCAAGGGGATTTATCTGGCCGAGTATTACTGTTTCGGGAACCGGGGATACAATCTGTATGGTGGGTGCGCAAAGTAGTTTAGGTGCAGAGGCACTCAGATACGACAATGCGATGTTCGGAACGGAAATTGGCTATGACAATGGAAAGTTCTATGAGTACACCTCTGTTCCTTGGGCAGACGCCCGCTATCAATACATTGGCGTCTATGTAGGAATTGGAGCGGACCCGGCTTCTCAAATGGTATGGGGTTATTTTGAGGCAGACACAGGAATCACGAGGTATCCTCCTACAAACCTAACTTATATTCTTACCGCACCCGACACAGTTACTTTCTACTGGTTCGCCAGTGGTGATGCTGAAGTAGATAGTTACTTTGTCTACCGGAATCCAGATACGCTTGCGATTTGGAATAGCAAATATCCTTTCGTGAATACAAGTTGGACCAGAGTTGGAATGACAGATGCCGCTACACTTACATTTACAGATACTGCTCCTTTTACAGATAGTAGTTATCTATATTTGGTGACCGCGATAGTAAAGACTCCGTATTATGAATATGAAAGTGGACCAACCAATGAAGTTATTGTTCCTCCCCCTCCTGGTGTTGAGGAACTGCCCAAGCCAGTTGCAAAATTGCCGAAGTCTTTCTTCCTCGGACAGAATGCTCCAAATCCATTTAGCACGCAAACCGTCATTCGCTATTTGGTCCCAGCGGTTAGCAGTGAGCGGTTAGCGGTGAGTATGAAAATCTACAACATTGCTGGGGAATTGGTGAAGACATTAGTAAATGAGCCTAAGAGTCCAGGAGCCTACAAGGTTACTTGGGATGGCGAGGATGATAACGGGAAGCGGGTAGCGGATGGGGTATATTTTTATAGATTCAAGGCCGGCGATT
>JBFLXN010000081.1:0-11355 GCA_040755715.1 Candidatus Edwardsiibacteriota bacterium | reverse complement strand
AGCTGAGGTCAGATTCTGGTGTAATAACAAACTTATCGATGTTCAAAGAGTAAAAATCAGTGATCTACAGCAGTTCACTTTTGAAGTTTAAATGGTTCACTTTTGAAATTTAGCTAACAGAAAAAAACCTTACCAGGTAATGTCAACAAAGTTGTGTAAGGTGAAATGTTTGATGTGTAATGAAGAACATGACGATTATGGTGAGCAAAGCCGAACCATTACATTACACATTTCACCTAACACATTACACAAAAATGTGTTTCCGTGGTATAATTTCCGAATTTTGTTTGACCATACCTTGCTAAAGTGCTAAACTATATTCTGAAATCTAAAATCTTATTGAAGCCAAATTTTGCATTAGCAAAATTTGCCCTTTGGGCAGCCCTTTCTAAAGAAGGAGCTAGGTTAACCCAGCCCTAATTTTACTAAAATGCTATATCATGCCGTATCGGAATTTCAATCCGACCTGTCCGTGGTGCAAAGAAGCGGAGCAGATGGTCAGGATACTGATTTCAGCGATTCACCCCGTTAGAAAACTAAAATAATGGCACAAACTTCGCTCAGTTTATTGACGAACTTTTGGGATAAACTCGTCTAAAAACTCTAAAAAGGTATCTTTCTAACGGGGTAAAAAGAACGATGATAGCGATACAAAAACATCGCTTTCTGCTATGCGCATATTGTTTAGCGGTAAGCGGTTGACGGATAGCGGTTAGTAATTTTATCGCCGTAATCAAACCCGACCTGTCCGTTGCTCCGAGATGCAAGCTACTTGCTACTTGCTGACCCCGATGAAAATCGGGGGAGGCTTATCTTGGGTGGTTTCACTGATACGAAGAAGATAATTGTGCTGATACCGACAACATCAAATTTCATTTTGGCTATTGAAGTTTGATTTCTTTGCGCCTTCTTTCCTCAAAAACCGACAATTGAGAATACCCCACTTCTCTTAGTAAATTGAGCGCCTTTTCAAAATCCTGCCCCACCTCTTGGGGATGGTGGGCATCAGAGCCAAGAGTCAAGAAGATATTGTGTTTCTGACATAATTGCAGGATTTCCTTACTAGGATAAATTTCTTTGGCAGGCTTTCTCAATCCCGCTGTATTCAATTCAGTGCCAATTCTTTTATCTGACATTATCTTTATTATTTCTTCTACTGTGTGTAAGTCAAAATTCTTAGGCTTAAACCCAAAAACCTTGATGACATCCAGATGTCCGATTATATCAAATAAGTTAGAAGAAACCATCCTTTGTAGCAACAAAAAGTATTGCTGATAAACCTGGTCCACATCTTTGCCTATCCATCCTTCTGGTCTTTGCAAATGGTCAAATCCCCAGCCTTTAAGCCAATGAATTGAACCAATAACAAAATCCCAGGGATGATCTTTGATAAATTTAGTCAACCATTCTTCTTCTCCTTCAAAATAGTCAATCTCACAACCCAATTTTATTAGATAGTCTTCTCTTTTTAATCCCTGAATAAAAGAAATATATTTTTCTACATCTTCTGTGGCATATTTCTTCCACCATTCTCCCATGAATTCAGATTCTTTATTTTTCTTAGTGTGGGAAAAGACTCGGGAGAGCAAAGGCAATGACGCCTTAAAACGATGCAGATGCTCAGTAAAACAGAATTCGGTAATGCCTCTTTCTCGGCCCACGGTGAGGAATTCTTCTAACCAGTCTTTAGCATATTTACCTTTTTCTAAGTGTATGTGATAGTCTATCATTCTCTGTCATCCTAACATAAAATTACGGCGATGATTCCAACGATAATAGCAATATAGAATCTGTTAGTTATCGGAAGTCCATCGCTGTCATCTATCATTTTCAGTTTTTTGGAATCTGAGTGTATTAAGAATTAGTTCAGCTCCCAAATTTAAGCGCCGCACTGCATAATCCCCGATGAGGTGAAGGGCGAACATTGTGGGATAGGCTTCTTTTTCTACTACTTTTTCCAAGAAGAGCAAACTTAAAAGTCTGGACAAGCTGGCAAAGATGAAGAGTAGATGAAAGTTGACCAGATGCAGTCCAAAGATTTCATAATGAAATCCTTTCAAGACTGTGGCTAGATAGCCACCACAAGTTGAAGCCAGAAAACCAAATATTCCGGAAATCGTAGAAAAGACAGCAAAGTAGGCTTCCTTTAATCGCTTGTCCTCAGTTAGACTTAACAGGATGTTGAAAAGACTTAAGTTTATACCAGACCAGAATATACCGGTAAAAATTGCGTCAATCCAAATTGGCAAAAGAAAATGTGGCCTGGGGAATAACCAGATTAGTGGAAGAAAGGCGGCACAGAAGAAATTGATGGTTAATACCGGTTTTGACTTTAGTTTATCAATTGCCTTGCCCCAGAGGATTTGGAAGACAAGTCCCATTATTCCGGCAATGATGGAATAGACAGCGATTTTAGAATATGGCATCTTCAAGTTCTCAATCATAAATACTAAATAAAATGGTGAAGCCATACCAGCTAATAGATACCAGAAAGAAACAAAGCAAAGTAGCGCTCGGAAGTCTTTGTCTTTTAAAGGCACAGAGAGCAATTCTTTGATTTCTATTTTTTCTTTTTTCATTGGTGGTTCTGGTTGAAATGAAAGGATAATAGCGGCTAGGGTTGAAGCGAGGCAAGCACTGCCAAACAATAAGATAAAACCGGTGTCGGCTCTTTGAATAGACTGATAGTAATCCAGGAGTTTACCTGCCCCGAAATTAACAGCCATACCTACCAGACTAAGAATTGTACTGCGCAAACCGAAATAACTCCCTCTCTTTTCTTTGGGCACTAAATCGCTCATCCAGGAGAGCCAAGCGTTTCCAGCCACAGTCAGAAGAATGTTATACAAAATGATTATCGCAAAGAAAATGGGAAGTGGCAGAGTTCCTGCCAGAAGAAAACCAACAAAGACAAAAAAGAGGTCACGACCGATGCCGGATGTAATCACACAGAGTGGTTTTCTTTTGCCTAAAAAATTCGTAAGGAAAGCAGAGAAAAAGCCGAAAGCGGTAGTAAACGAAGGGATTGCCGCCAGAAGACCGATGCCAAAGTTGTTTAGTCCAATAGAGAGGGCAAAGCCGGTGAGGAACATCCCGGCAGTGAGGTTAATATGAATCTGGGCAAAAAATCCTTCAAAGATAGAAATTCTTAACCCCGCACCTATCCTCCCTGATGTCAAAGACCGATTTAGGATAGGTGCGGGCTGAACCTTTTTCTCGTCCATTCTTATAGTGCCTTGTAAAATAAATAAGGGTTGCATCTACACAGATTTCTGTGAAATCATACTTTTATTTAGTTGACAGAGCATTACAGTATCCTCAATTGCCTTCCTACTTCTTGCCATTTTCCATTAATTAGGATAAACGGAGCGGCTCGCCGAGTCACTACTCCAAGTCTCTTCAATTCTAATAAAGAAGCAAAACGATTCTTTGAGCGTAGCTGAATAATTCTCCCTGCGGATTTAGGCCCAATCCCCGGAATCCTCAAGAGTTCTTCCTTAGTGGCACGATTTATCTCCAGCGGAAATCTCTCCGGATGATAAAGTGCCCAAACAGTCTTGGGGTCTTGTTCTAAGGGAAGATTGCCTTGATTGTCAAAGGTGATTTCTTCTAACTTAAATCCATAGCGCCGGAATAAGAAATCAGTCTGATAAAGGCGATGTTCTCGCAAGAGAGGAGTAGGTGGATGTCTCTCCAAAGGCGTTCCCGCCACTGGTTGAAAGGCACTGAAGTAAGTTCTGGTAAGATTTATCTCTCGATATAATTTATCAGTAGTAATAAGAATTTCTTTATCTGATTCATCGGCCGCACCTACCACAAATTGCGTTGTCTGTCCTAACCGGACATAAGTCTCTTTTTCCCGCAACGATTTAATCCATTTCATTTGTTGAAGGATGTCTTTGTCAAAATCTTTTTTTGAGGTTATTTTTTGTAGTCTATCTTTGTTAGGTGCTTCTAAATTCACAGAAATTCTATCAGCCAGTTCTGCCGCCCTTCTTATATAATCAAATTCTGCTCCTGGCAAAATCTTTAAATGAATATAACCTCTAAACTTATATCTCAATCTCAAGATTTCTGCTGTCTTGAGCATTCCTTCCATCGTTATAGCCACACTCTGATTGACCGCTGAACTTAAGAATAATCCCTTTACCCTTCGTTTTTGATAAAGCCAGATAAACAATTTTGCTAATTCTTCGGGCTTAAAACTGGTGCGAGGGAAATTCCTGGTGCATCGGTTAACGCAGTAGTCACAATCGTTTTCGCAGGCATTAGTCAGCAGGACTTTTAATAAGAAAATCGTCTTACCATCAGGCATAACGGCCGGATAGATCCATCGGTCGATGCCTCCACGAATCCTCGGCGGGCAGCTACAGAGATAAGAACCACAGAGGTCGTATTTAGCAGACTCGCCAAGGATTTCTATTTTTTGCAATATGTCCATACTATGTAAATCCAAATATCAAATATCAAAATGACAAGATACACCACGAAGACACGAAATCACGAAAAAAGAATCTTTTTAATTCCCTGCTTTCCAAATTTTGTGTTTTCGTGGCAATTATTTCTGCCATCATAAGTATACATAATGGTGAGATAAATGTCAATGAGATTTTAAGAGGGCTCACAAAAACCCCAGAGAAAATCATTTCAGTTGATAGTTTTTTTAGGAGGTCTCAAAAAAGTCTTGACAAAATAGAAAAAAAACTGTATTATATATGTTGTATGACTTATAACGAAGAGATTAATTACTGGCTGAATGCGGCAGCCCACGATTTAGATGTTGCTGAAACTTTGTTTAAGAATAGCAAATATGATTGGTGCCTTTTCATTGCGCATTTAGTTTTAGAAAAAACTCTTAAAGCATTTTATGTTCGAGATAATCAAAAAATGCCACCACCAATTCACAAACTAGATATTCTGGCATCAAATACAAAATTGAGTCTTTCTGACGAACAAGTAAAATTTCTTAAGAAAGTGAATGAATTCAATCTTGAGGCAAGGTATTCAGACAAGAAATTTTCTTTTTATAAACTTTGCACCAAGACATTCACTAAAAAATATTTCACTGACATAAAGAGGTTCTACAGATGGCTCTTAGAACAGATAAAATAGTTTCTGAAATCAAAAATTTGATAAGAGTCATTGAAAAAAATGGTATTCCAATTTCTTCAGCCTATCTATTTGGTTCCTCTGCAAAGGGGAAAGCCTCAAAGTGGAGTGATATTGATGTGGCATTGATTTCGGAGAATTTTAGCGGCGTAAGATTTCGTGATATTGAGAGATTGCTTTCCATATTAAGAAAATATAACCATTTTATTGAATTTCATCCTTTTAGAAACGAAGATTTTGACCCGCATAGTAATTTATTTATCAAAGAGATACTAAATAACTCCTTAAAAATAAAGTAGGACAACGAGAAATCAAAATCCGAAGACACCTTACCATTTTCTCCCCACTAATCCGCTCTCAGTACTAGCGAAGAGGTGAGGTCCGACGATTCTGTCGGAGTCTGTATCTAAGCACCGGAGGAAAAAGAGAGAAGTCAAATACCACAGTCAGAAAAATATAGGGGACACATCCTCTAATCTTACTGCAAAAATACGAGATGCGTCCCCTCTTTTGTTATTACCTTAGTCCCCCTTTTTCAAAGAGGGAAATTAGGGGGATTTTGACGAAAAGTAATCCTCCAATATCTTCTTGTGGTCAAAGGTGATTTCTGAAGGCAGATTCGTTTTACTAAAAATTTTTATTTCCTTCGCATCATCCTCTGCTTTGGGAATTCCTACTCCTTTAGCAGTAAAAACTACCGAAACTGTGTGTCCTCTCGGGTCTCGGTTTGGCTCAGAATAGACATGAAACTGATGCAAATCTTTTAGTTCTAAAGAGGTCTCTTCTTTCGCCTCTCTTCTGGCGGCGTCTTCTACCGTTTCACCATAGTCAACAAAACCGCCGGGCAAAGCCCACCCATAAGGTGGATTCTTCCGCTTGATAAGGACAATCCCTCCATCAATTTCAATAATAATATCAACAGTGAGTTTGGGCTGGCTCATGACAAATATCAAAAATATCACCGCAAATGCGGGATCCCGCTGTGGCGGGACAAACCAAAAATGAAAAATTAGGTCTTGGCTTCAAAGTCAAAATACTTGAAGCAAATATATTTTCGATTTTTAGATTTTTGCATTTTGATATTTAATCTTTGATATTTAATTTTTCATTTCATACCGGGCAAGCTGGGTCGCTTTCAAACCATTCCCGAGTATAGCCAAAAACTCTTATCGGACAACCGCCACATTCATTAAAACACTCACATTCTTTGCATTTTCCCTTACGAAGTTCCTGCCTTTTTAAATGGCTTAGTAAAGGATGTCTCTGCATTTTATCCCATAGCTTAATTAAAGGTTCACTTTGTACATTCCCAAAAGTCAATTCCTTAGGTGCAAACATACAGGGTCTCACATCACCATTTGTCTGGATATAGATATAGTCGCCGAGAATGCAACCTTTAACCTCGTTGACGACAATCCCACTTTCTATTTCCTCTTTTACTAAGAGGGGATTAGTTCCCCCTGAGAGTTTCTTAGCCATCGGCCAGAAAAACGGTTCGTCAAAGAAAATTTTTAGTTTGGTTTCTTTCATTAGATTCGTCACTTGTTGAATGGTGCTCTGGTAATCAATATTAGTTAGAGTCAATTCATAAAAAGTTTCTGCCGGAATAAATGGTTGCAATCCGATAAAGATTAAAACTTTAGCCTTCAGCACTTCGGCTAAAGAAATAAACTCTTTTATCTGATGACAATTCCTTTTAGAAAGGACGACGGTAATGCCATGCAATATATCTGCTTTACTTGCCAGTTTTGCATTTTTTAGAACCTTTTCCCAGGATGCGCCTCTTTTTATTTCTTCGTAAGTAATAGAATCTGCTCCGTCAACACTTATTAAAATCTTAATTCCTAATTCTTTTAATTTCTTTACTTTTTCTTCATCCATCAGTTGAGCATTAGTAATCAGATATGTCTCCAGTTTTTTTTGTTTCATTTTAGAAAGAATGGTGAATATATCCTTTCTTAGCAGTGCCTCGCCTCCCTCAACATTTACCCAACCGGGTTTAAGTTCGGCAATCTCATCCACCACTCTCAGAGCCTCATCGGTATTGAGTTCTGAATCCATCATTCCGGTGCAGTGGATACAATGCAAGTTACATTCTTTAGTGATTGCCCAATCAACAAAATAAGGTGACTTTGTCATTTTCCTCCTCTCATAATGTAGCCGTGGCTTTTTAAGCCAGGCAAATCAATCGGTGATTAAAAATCACCGCCTACATTTATCCGGCGATTGAAAATCGCCACTTTTTCTTACCTCTTTTTTGCACCGATTTCTCGTATTCTTGCAAAATCATCTTTGATTCGCTGTATGATACTCTTTTTTTGCAGCCGCCTCAGACGGAGAGTCTCAACACGCTTTAAAAGGGTATCTTGTCGCACCATGCGATGTCTGATAACTTCTTCATTAAACCTAATATCCCTTTCTCGTGCTGCAACATATTTACTTAGTACCAAATCATGAACCTCAAGACACCAGCCAGTTATTCCTTTTGTGTTCGGATTCTTTATAGGAATTAGTCTCTCCTCCCATCCTTCAGGTAGAATCGCAGTCTTCTTCCCTACTCCATGAGCATAATAACCAAATCTCTGATGAAACCTGGATAGTTCTCCGATAGAGCCATCAATGAGGTCTGATAATTCGGGTTTGTTTTTGGGGAAAAGGTCAACTTCCATAGATTGCAGAAGCACCCGGGGAGCGTCGGGAAATTGGGCCAATACGGCCTGGCTGCCGATTATGATGATTTCACTATCCCCGCTGATGCTTCCGGCGGCCCGAATAATATGTTCCAATTGTGAATGATTCATTTATTTTTATTCTGTCCCTATTTGGCAAAATTCCAGCAAATGGGCTGGACTGCCTGAGTCTTCGTCCCTCTTCACCTGAGGACACCAATAACTCCAAAATCTTTTCAAGAGACTTCCGACTAAGTATCTTTTCCCATTCAATAAGACATGGCGGAATTTCCTCAGCCTCAAGGAGGTATTGTTCTTTCCATCTCTTTAAATTCTCTTTGGCGATACGGATTAGTTTAGGATTAGACTTTATACGCTCTGCAATCGCTTTGTGTAAAGCAATACTTCGCTCATCAATGCGCATATGGTCTGACAAGATATGCCACTTCGTGGCAATCTTGTCCATAGGGGCTATCGCCCCTTTGGCGCTCCACCCCGCCTTTGGCGGGGTTCCGCTGTCACCCCTTGGAGGGGAGACCGTTTTCCCCTCCAATCCACCCCTACCGCTTCGGAATTTTCTATTGGGTGCAGAAAGATTGAAATTCCGAAGCGGTAAGATGTTAGATTTTAGCATTTCATATTCTCTTTTTTAAACAACCATATCTAACCTACAACAGATGTCAAATAAGCGGAGATTTTTTGACCCGCTAAGAAAATATCCAAAAGTGGTTGGGTCAGGAAAATCTAACCATCAGTCCCGCCTTTGGCGGGACATTAGGTTGATTTTCCTTGACAAGTCCTATATTCCTTGACGAAACTTTCTTGCTTCCTGTCAGACTTTTAAATCTTCAAATATTCTATACCTATCAGCATATTACCGTCTCAGCGTCTTTTCAAACCCTGGAATAAAAATATTTTCTAAAAGTCTCCCTTTAGATTTTTTGATTTCCAAATGTTCTACCAGGTCTTGAAACTTTCCTCCAGCCAGACCATCAGCAATCAGCGCTGAGCCTTGAGCCGCTTCTTTGGAAACATTGGTTAAGCCAACCAAATTGACAACCTCAAGTCCAAGTTTATTCTGGAGTGCTTTGGTAATCTCTTCATTTAAGTATTGATTTCTGGTCAACCGGCCGGAGAGTAAAACTGTGTCTGTCTTTGTCGTTGTCAATTCACAGGCTACGGCTTTAATAATTCCCTCCAAAAATGCCTCCAGAGCCAGGCCAGCTTTAGTATTTCCCTTCCTCACTTCTCCCACGAATTCTTCTGGAGTCATAATCGTATCTTTCGTAATAAATGATACCCCCCCCGAAAAGAGGAGTATTTTTGGAAAACCTCCTAGAAGATAAGCCACTTCACTATCCATTGTGCCGGAGTTCAAGAAACCCGGACCCGGGAAAATAGTGCCACCAAGACCATCCACAATCTTTCCATTTTCCACGGCTAGACAGGCATTATAGCCAAAGCCAATTTCTAACAGGACAAAATTAACCTCATTGTAGCTGATATTCTTCCTTTTTGCTTCAGAGTATACTCCTAAGACGCCGATGGCCATTTTATCAGCAGTGCCCATATCAATCTTGTTTATTTTTCTCCATTGAGGCACAGTGGGAAGATGAATCACTCCGGGAATAAAATAGACATTTATTTTCTTTTCTTTTAACAGTGAAACCATCTTTTGTAAGCCAACCAGAACAGGAATTTTTCCTTGGTCATCCGGGCGTTCAATGGTAAGTTCAAACTGGTCTCTTTCGTCCAGTTCACTTATATGTTTAAGTGCCAGTCCCATTCCTGAAGGACCTATCATTAAATCTGGGTGGAAATTTTCCATTACTTCCACGATTTTTTCTGGAGAAACTGCCACCATTTCGCTCGGATAGGAAACATCCAGTTTGACCTCTCCATCTTCCAAACCGCAGACATCAAAGCTCTTAGTGCCTGGGTCAACCCCGATTACTTTCATTTCAATTCCTCCGTTCTTTCTTTGTATTCAATATTGGGTGTCTTTTCATATAGCTTTTGGTACAGTTCCAGCGTTTTAGTTCTATGCTCTTGCTCATTGGTCAGTCTGAAAAGCTCGTAATGTAGAGAGGCAATTTGTGAATCTTCGGTAGTCTCTTTAAGGAGAAGCTTCAACTGTTCTATAGCATCTGCTTTTTCCTTTAGCGCTGCTATTTTAGCGGATAAAAGCCTACATTCAAAAACAATAGGCTGGTGTTTAATTTGGTTTGCTATTCTCAGGGCTTCATCATTCAATCTCTTCGCCTCTTCTAATGTCTCCGTCTCCTGCTTCTTGTGCTGTGTCTTCTGAGCAGATATAAAACATAAATCAGCTTTATCGCGTAAATATTCACATAAAAAGGATTTTAATTCTAATTCCCTTCCGATAGAAATAGCTCTATCATAGTACTCTTCTGCCTTCAGATATTCTCCTAAGTTTTTGAGAACATCACCGATTCTGCCCAAAGCGATGCAAATACTCCCTTTATCAGCTAATTCTTCAGAGATGGCTAATTTTTTTTGATAATATTCCATAGCTTTTGGATAGTTACCCTGTTGATAATAACTCTTACCTATATTCCCCAGAGCAATACCGGCGCTTCGTTTGTCACCCAATTCTTCAGAAATCTTTAAGTTTCTTTGGTAACATTCAATTGCTTTAGGATAGTCACCTTGCCCATCATAGACAAGTCCTATACTACCTATGGCGTAGCTTATGCTTTGTTTGTCTCCGAGTTCTTCTGCAATTTTTAACTTTCTCTGATAGCATTCCATTGCTTTTGAATAGTTACCTTGAGAAAGATAAACATTTCCCAAATTACCTTCAATAAGGCTGATAGGATATTTATCCCCTAATTCTGTGTTGATACCCAGACTTTTATGGTAGTATTCTATAGCTTTTTCGTACTCAGCCTGCTCTTGACAAATAATTCCCATATTAACTGCACTTCTTATAATGCCTACTTTATCCCCTAATTCTTCAGCAATATTCAATTGTCTCTGATAACATTCTATGGCCTTTGGGTAGTTACCCTGACTCCAATAAACAACTCCTATATTGCCCAAGGCATTGCTAATACCTTTTAATCCATTCAAATTCGTATATAGCTGTAAGGCGTCCTCAAATAAAGCCAAAGCCTCTGCATAAATGCCTTTTAGCCGGCATACGTTTCCCAAATGTATTCCACTCTCGGCTACTGATGGCTCATCACCAGCCTTGTGGGCCCATTCTAAATTTGAGCGATAGATTGCTTCTGCTTCATTCCATTTACCAATAAACTCAAGCACCTTTGCCTTCCTTTGATACACCATCAGAGGATAATATTTCTTTTCTTCCACTTCTTCTTGCCTAACTTCAACCCACAGTTTCTGTAGTTGGTAACCTCTCTTAGTCATTTATCATCCTCCAGTCTGGCAAATTCAGGCATATCTTGTTTTTCAACTAATCTTTTCCAACCAAGCTTTGGCACCGATTTTTTCAAAAAGTTCACTTGCCTTTTGCAGATATTCCTTTGATTTGTCATCAAATTGGACAGGGACAAGCCCTGTCCCTACAGTTTTGATTGATTGGGCATAATAA
>JBFLXN010000080.1:0-11505 GCA_040755715.1 Candidatus Edwardsiibacteriota bacterium | reverse complement strand
TCGCATATGATTCCATTTTACCTAAGGCTGCCTGAAGCAAACCCAAAAGTTAAATTTTTCAAAGAACGATTTATTCCTCAATAGGGAAACTATTGTCTTTTTTAAATAAACAGCCTATCTTCATCCATAAAGCTCCTTAAATCTCTTCTCTTATCTCCCCAATCTCTCTCTTTTTCTTCTCTCCATCCCTAATCTTTACTTATATTTCTCATTTTGCAGAAGTCTAAGAGATTAACTCTATTTATTCTTCCCTCTTGGCAAAAACAATGTATTGTTCAATATTCATCGTTCGCTGGTTCAAAGGTATCCGGCTGAGCCATTTCTGAAAATCCCGCAAGTTTATTCTGACCGAGCCTTCACTACTCCGTTTTGAGACAACTAAAGGAACATCCGTCTTAGTGGCTAATATGAATATCGCCTCCACATGAGACTCCATCTTCTCAAATGGAGCCATCTCAAAAAATATCCCTCTTTCATAATCGTCTTTTGATGGTATCTGAATCTCCTCGCCTCTTCTCACAAAATTGGTTTTCATATTCATATAAGTATTAGGATACAACACGGATATATAATTCTCTGCTACCATATTAATAATCGTCAAATAACAATCCTGCGAAGGTTGAACCTTAATCTCTAGTCTTTCACCTTCATTAAAAGCGGTTTTGTTAATGGATGTATTCAAATAGAAAGATGGGTCTTGTCCAGCTGGGTCTACTGAAAGAGTCACCTCCATCTTCACCCAATATCTTTGAAACGGCTCGCTTCCTATCGTAACGTCTTCTATTCTTCTCCTCTCAAGAACTGAATCTCTGATAATGGTAGCGTTTGAGTAGACAGTCACAAACTCTGAGAAAATATCTACAATCTTGCTATCCGCTCCTCTAACGGTTTCCGACTTATTCCAGATAGTATTCTCCTTTATATTTATACCAGCCTGTTGTATGGCTTTTAGCCGTGCCTTTTCCTTAGCCTTCTCAAAACCCTCTCTTGCACCGACATCAGCACTGACAAATTCCGCTTCAACAATTGCTGTGATAGACTGGCCAGAATTGTTTGCCCTACTTCTTTCCTCTACAGACGGTCTGTCTTTCAGTCTCTTATCTGGGATGGGTTTATTTTGTTTTTGAGGAAATCTCTGGTTCAGGTCTGTCTTAATACCTTTGATTTCTTCTTCCTGTTTTTCTATGCTCTTCTCCAAAGCCAGACTGTCAGCGATTTTCTTCTGAACTATTGTCCATTCTTGGTCGGACAGACATAATTGCTGGCCAATTTCTGTCATAATATCAAAGAGACCGTCTATTTTGTCCTTGAATTCTCGGCTAATAGGCCGGTCTATTCTTCCGGTTTCCACATCAATCATTCTAACATTTACTGCCCAGATTTCACCTACCTTGCCCAAATTTCCTATTACTACTTTTTGCGCTCCGAGAAGCCCTCCTACTTTTACTGAACCAACAGAATCACAAACCCCAGTCTGCTGTAAGCCCTGTTCTTTCAACACCTCTTTAATCCTCTTTCGTTCAACTACAGTAAATCGGCCACTATTAGCTATTTCTGTCATCAATTTGTCGGTTAGACGCTCCGTCTGTTCTTCACTAATCCCTGTGCTGGCTGTCAAATCAATAACTGCCAAGGTAGGCTTGGGACTTGACTGTGTCAGAGCCAGTGAGGTAATTATTATATTTGGAGCAAAAGTCAAAAAGACGCTGAACAGCGTGCGTCTAGGGATAGACAACAAATGCCTTGCTATCATTGACTTTTCGGCATCCGGGCTAATACATAGAATATTTTTTTCTTTACATCTCTCCATCTTGCCAAAATCTCCACATTATGTAACTCAACTGAAATCTCCTCATTTCTTATTTCCTGGCCAGATATTCCATCAGATTTTTGTAAAGCCTTTAACTCAACAAAAATCTGCCTCGCCAAATTAAGACGAGCATTTCTCTCGACCTCTTTCCATGAGCTTGTTTCGTGATAATACTCTGGTGATAACCCAACTGCATAAAAATAGGTTTCATCTCTCGGTAGACTTTCGGTCCAAATAGGGGGGTTGCAATCTACTGACTTACAAACCAAGAAGGAGCTATCCATTTGCAGTGCTGTCGCTCCGGCCAAAACCACCACAATATTATTGCCGTGCCAGGTTGCGATGGGTCTCAGACGCTGTATCTTTAGGACAATTTTGCTGGTATCTATTCCTTCCCGGATATCACTCCCTATCCAGTAGGTTCCAGCTTCAGTCGCCCAAAACATTTGTCCGCCTGTGACTTTGGTATGTGTTTGTCTTACCATATTTTCACAGGCGGACAGAAAGGCTCTGGAGGCAGAAGAATCCTCATAGAGAGAGGGCTCAGCATAGCCAACAGAAACATTCTTATCAGGAAAAGCGCCCTGGTCTAAAAACCATCGGGGATAACTCTGGGCTATTGCTTTTTCTGATGCGAATACCAAGCAAAAAGATATTAGAATCTCTCTGCAAGCCCCAGCCATAATTTCACCCGAAAATCCTTTCTAAAACCCCCCTCACCCCCCTTAGAAAAAGGGGAGCCAAGGGGGGTTCACTTTGTTCTGCAACCGAAGGTTCATAGAAGTTTCATTTTTCTGGCATTCCACCCTGCTGTTTCTTGAATTCCTCGTATTTGGCTACCTCTTCTTCTAATTCCTTAAAAGCCTGCGTAGAGCGAAAGCGAGTGTATAGCTTTTCGTTTGCTTTGAGTTGCTGCACAAAGGCTTGGTTAGCTGCACCAACCGGGTATTCCATTAGCACATAGGCCCGCCACATTTCACCATCCCTCACCACTTTTGAGTTAATCATCCTGCATCCATTCAGAACTGTAGAAACAACGGTCTTTGTGACTTGGGTGAATTGCTGAAGCAACTCGGCATCCTTCCCAAAACCGGTTTCCTCATCAAATTTCTTTTGCAGCGCTTGCACTCTGACTTCCTGTTGAGCTGCAATCTCCCTTCTCCCGTCGGTCGTGGCTTTATCCATAGCAAGCTGCATATCCTGCGAGACCTGGCTATTTGGAGCGTAGAGAAAATTCGGGTCTTTGGGCGGATTCTCATACCATATAGGAATTTCGCCTGGAGTTGTTCCCTGCATAGTTTTTGGGCCGCCACAGCCAATCAAAGCCGTAGTAAGCACGGCCAGAATCAGGATAATGGTTTTGCCCATAGGGCACCTCCTTTTTAGATTTGAAATGATTCATTTGAGATTGGAAATTGTAGGCGCTTGATGCATCACGCATTATGCTTTAGGCATATAGTGTTTAGCACCTTGCGTCTGGCGTCTTTTCTAACCCCTTAATTTACCAGGATTTACTTCTCCATAAAGAATATTCTCTTCAGAATAGAAGATATTCTATAGAGAAAAAGGAATATTCCCTAGGGAATGGACAATATTCTCTAGGGAAAATAAGATATTCCCTTCAGAAAAAAGAATTTTCACCTGTGCAGGAACAATTTTCTCTGGCGCAGGAAGTATATTCTCTGGTGAAAAACAAATATTCTCTAGGGAACGAACAATATTCTCTTCAGCAGGGAGTCCATTCCCTTACCCTTCCTTCCTCTTCCCTCTTCTTGCTTCTAAAGCCATCTGGTCTCGGAGTTGACGAATCCGCTTTGAAAATTCGTGGGATTTACCGAGCGCGCCAACAATCAAATCTGCGGTGTCGGATGCATAAGAATACGCTGAGCCCGTTGCTTCCACTGCTTTTTCCGTCTGTGCTTTGAGGTTCGCTTTCAGTGTCTCCTGTTTCCCATCTTCTCCTAAGGCAACCTCAACACGGGCTGAAAGTTCCTTAATGCGTCCCTCAACATCTACTTTCGCCTTCTTCAACTCCTTTTAGATTATATGACACACCCCTGTATTCCCTCTTATTATTTTTTCTTTTGTTTATATTTTAACAAATTTCAAAATTCTTGTCAAGAAAACATTTTGAATACAGATGTGAAGGGAAAAAATGTTTTTCCAAAATCTTTTGGAGAGAGAATTTGGCGGATATGTTCACTTTCGCCAGATGCGAGGTTTGAAATCTTTCTGATTCAAGATTTCCATCGTCTCACCGGACGGAGCAAGGACATACAGACCCTTGGCTTCAGCATATTCCTTAACAAGTTTGGGCACACGCACCCCAGCGACAACCCCGACTAAATTCCAACCTTCGTATTCCTTAAAGAACTCAAAAAAATGAGCCAAATGCTCTAGGCAGATCTTTACCTCCTTTATCCCCAACAAACTCTTCACTTCAACCGCAATTACGAAATCTTTCCTGCGGTTCTGTTTACCAATGCATAAAATATCAATTTCTAACTCACGCCCATTAAGATGACTCAACGCTCGTGAATAACTTCTGGTAACTTGGATGCCAATCAAAGAGAACAGTTTTGGAACTGACGGCTCAACAAGCCCCTCAACAAATTTGCCCCAACCATCAGTAAGATTGCCGATTTGTTTATCAGTCTTCTTCAACTGCTCATCAGTCTTTGTTTGGCTCTCTCGGAGTTTATCAATCTCTGCCTCAGTCTTCTTCTGACTAATAGCTAGTTCCTTCAATATTCTTCTGATGCCAGCAAATCCGTCGTGAATTTTTTTTGCTCTTTTTGACATACGATAAAAATTTTATCACAATTTTTTAATTCTTGTCAAACAAAAAGTCAACCCTTCTCTAAAAGATTTCCTACAGTAGTCTTTTCTGTTGTTACTTTTCCTTGACTTCCTTTCTCGGGGCGTCGCCCCATAAATCCTCAATTCGATAATATTCTCGCAGCTTACTGTCAAATATATGAACTATAACATCAACAAAATCCAAAAGAATCCACCGGCCATAAGTACCGCCTTCTAGGTGATGCAGAGAAACATTTTTCTTTTCCAGTCCTTCACTGACAGCCTCGGCAATTGCTCTAACCTGCACATCTGTATTTCCTGAAGCAATAACGAAAAAATCGCAAATCTCTGAAAGTTTCCTCAAATCAAGGATGACCACATCAAATGCCTTCTTGGTTAGAGCAAATTTGGCGGCTAAAATAGCTCTCCGGCTAGAACTTAATCCCGAAGCATTTCTTTTTCTGTGAGGCAAAGATTTTGGCATAGTCTTTTCCAATAACTACCGTAACTTCTAAAAGTGAAGTGTGCTCAATTTGAGGGATTACATTTTTGCAATGTAAAGCTCGAGCGACTAACTTGGCATTACTGGCACTCATTTCTGCCCGGTCAACCACCACTGTTTCCGGAAAGTTTTGATTCTCGGCATTACCCCACTCAACTACATCAAATCCGCACTGGCGGAGATAGGTAGTAGCTCTCTGAGCTATATCCTGAACACCAGTTCCGTTCAATACCTCCACTCTGATTTTTTCTGCCTTCTCCCGGGGAATAGTGGAACGAATTTCTACAAATCTTTTAACCGTGGAAAAAATAAAAACCAATAAAAAAAGAAAAAGGAGATAAAAAACAAGCCTGCCTAAAATCCCTTTCCTTTTCTTTTTTGGAAGAGAATAATAAGGTCGCCTACGATTTTTGGGGGAGCTCATACAAACTTACTAAAGGAGTTCATAGCTCGTAGTTCATAGTTAGTAGTTTTGTTACTATGAATTATGAGCCATGAACTACGAATTATGTCTTTGTAAGACAGTTTCTGCCACCGCCAATTGCTTGCGGTCATTGAGGCCCATTACTTCTTGCGGGTCCTTAGCCACTGAAGTTTCAATCTTTTTGCCCTCTTTTTTTAAAATACCAAAGACATCAGTCAAATAATATTCATTCTTTTTATTATCAGGCTTCACCTTTCTTAAAGTGGCAAAAAGTTCTTTTGCTTTAAAACAACCGATACCTGTGTTAATTTCTTTAGTTTTTTTCTCTTCGGCATTAGCGTCTCTATCCTCAACAATGCGCAAGAAATTCCCTCTTTCATCGCGCACAATTCTTCCATATCCTGCCGGGTTTTTAAGAATAACCGTCAATAGGGTGGCATAGGCCTTTGATGTCTTGTGTCTGGCAGTCAGTTGCTCAACAGTCTCTTCCCTTAACAAAGGAACATCCCCATAGAGAACAAGGATATTTCCCGAGAAATCTCCTAAATATTTCTTCGTTTGCCAGACTGCGTGTCCTGTCCCTTTTTGCTCTTTTTGTTCAACAAATTTCACTCCTTCATCCTGAAAGGTTGCCCTAACCCTTTCTCCTTGATGTCCAATGACGACTAAAATGCGCTTGGCTTTCATTTGTTTGGCTAATTTCAGAGGGTAAGAAAGCATCGGTCTGCCGCCGAGGGGATGAAGAACCTTGGCTAAATTTGATTTCATTCTCGTTCCTTCTCCAGCGGCTAAGATGATAATGGCTAAATCTCGCATACTTTTTAAGCACAGATGGACACAGATTTTCTCACAGATAAGCACAGATATCTGCGCTCATCTGTGGATTCATCTGCGCTCATCTTTTAGTATTTTATTTTTCTCATCAACCCGCACCACGATGGGTTTGTAAATGCTGGCTTCGTCATCATCCATCAAGACTGAAGAGATGATTATCACTTTATCCCCTGGCATTCCCAAACGGGCGGCAGCACCGTTTAATGCAACTATACCTGAACCGGCCTTCCCTTTCATAACATAAGTTTCAAACCGTTCACCATTGCTGAGATTTGCTACTAAAACGATTTCATTAGGGAGAATATTGGCTTCCCTTAAAAGATTATCGTCAATAGTGATACTTCCTTCGTAATCCAAATCTACTTCGGTCACTGTAGCACGATGAATTTTTGATTTACAGACGAGCCTGAGCATAACAACTTCTCTTAGTTCTTGAGTTTATTGAGTTTGTTGGGTTTGTTGGGTTTATTGGGTTAACTCAATAAACCGTGTAAACCCGACAAACCAAGTAAACTCTCTGCGTCTCCGCGGTAAGTGTTACAGAATATCTTTTGGTTTCACTCCTCAATCATCTCCACATTTGCCCTTGGGATAATTGCCCTTATCCTATCTTCTCCGCTTTCCTGACCGTGGGTCTCGCCCATAGGGCTACGACCGAGGGCTTCGCATCTTGGCTCAACGGACAGGTCGGCAGAAAATTCCACTTCTAATACTCTCACTTTGGCCTCGGTCTCAAGAGATTGCAGTTCTGACGGAAGAGCAGTCACCTTACCCAATCTACCAAAATACGGTTCTCTAATTACTCTGACGGGGCTATCAATTACTAAGCCGGCTCCTAACTCGTGTCGTTCCATCGTTTCTTTATCAGACAACTGTGGGTCTAAAGGAACAATCACTTCTGGACGCATTACCCCGGCTCTGATTTGAGTTGCACCATTCACAGATGCCTTCATTCCCTCTTTAGATTTGAGTAATTCAAAGGTTTTGTGAGCCATAGTCATTTTACCAAATCCCTCAGTAATCACTAAAGTGATTCCTTTCTCTTCTGAACCGGTGATGGCCACCCCCAGGTCATAGCCAAGAAATTCCTTCAAATCTACATCATTGATGCCACCAACGACAATAGCCTTAACGCCAATTTCAATGGCTTTAGCAATAGATTGACTAGTTACCAAAGAACCACCGACGATAATCTTATCCTTACAGTCAGGAGTAAACATTTCTGGAGTGAGAATGCTTGAAGGGTCATTAGTGACCATTTTCAAGACACCGATGGTTTCACCGCCAACACCAAAAATCCCTTGCACAAAGGTACCGATTGTTTCTATCACTACACCTTCTCTTTCTAATATTTCTGTCACTGTGCCGTCAAGATAAGCCGCTATTTGAACAGGATGGGGTGGCTCACGCAAGATAACTTGTCCGGTAATAGAAGAAATGCTCTCTATCGTGCCGCTGACCGGTGCCTTACAGGTTGACTTAAAGAGTCCAAAGAAGCCTTTGCTTTGCGCCAAAGTTTCATTGCATTTTATGTAATCGCCAGCTTTCTTAAGCATACATAATTCAATATCCTCTGGCAAGATGCTCAAGAGTCCGGCGACATTGACAGTTTGCACATCTCCTGGAAGATTAGTGTGAGCCACAATATCTTCTGCCTTCACCACATTGCCCTTTTTGACCAAAACTTCTCCTTTTAGTGGAAGACGCCTTTCTTTTCTGACTTTAGTCTTGGCTAAAACTTTTAAACCCGGAGTATAAGCATGAGCCATAATCAAATCCTCCAACTAATTCAATAACCAATGACCAATCGTCGATTGGTTAGGGTTACGAAGCTCGTATCGTCAATCTTGAGAAAGTTTGCCCAGTTTTTTGGGTTTACATAGTTTGTTGGGTTATAAAACTCAAGAGACTCAATGAACTCAATAAACCCAATAAACTTATTAACCGAAATGGGTTTCGTAACCGTAGCCCCTAACCGTAACCTTTTTATACGAAGATATTATTTGTCTGCCGGATATATCTTCAGAGCTTTGTTCCACTCTTTTAGTTTTTCCACTCTCTTTTTTGCCTCTTGGGGCAAAATAAATGGTCTCCCCCGAGCATCAAGAATAATGCCAACCACTCCACCTTCAACTTTTACTTCTAAGATTTTTCCTTTCCCTGCCCCGGCATCAAAACCTCTAGCCGGTTCAAGGACAGCCTCTGCCTTTTCACCCACTGGAAGTGGTATGACCGCTATCTCTCCAAAATTGACGCTTCTCTCTAAAGTTTCACCATTTGTCCTTTTAATTTTAATTTTGAGGCAAGGCTGTCCTTCTTTACCTTGACCGACCGCCGCTAGGCAACTTCCCAGACGAATCAGGCAATCTTTATCAAAGACTTCGGTAGCGGCTTTGGGATGAACAGTAGAAAGGACACCTAATTGTGGAGCCATAAAGATTGAATCCACAGCCAACATCGTCACTCCTTCTGGGAGAAAAGCATCAATCATCATTAAAGCTGCCTGGGCTCTTCTTGGAGCATGTGATAACACACCACCTGAACCTACCAGAATGTTTAATTGCATCATATTGATTAAAGTCTCCCCCGTAGCAGTCTGGGCAAAAGCATCAGAAATGGTGCGCTCCTGTTGAACGCCTTTTAATCCCACGGCCATCTCTTTATGTTGAACAAAGGCCAAGCGCAAGGCCTCTCGGGCAATGGCCTGTTCAATTTGAAGTTCCTCTAAGGTTTGTGGTATGGTCGTAGGGCGAATCATCTTATTGCGAATACGATTGCGTAAGACAGTCTCGTCCATCTCAAATGGAACCCAGCGCATAATATTCTCAAGGCCGCTTTCGGCCAAGACATTGGAGACTGAATAGGACATTCCTAGGTTAGCTGAGACTGTTCTATTAAAAACTCCCTGGAAGACAGAAAAGACATCGGTGGTAGCGCCCCCAATATCTACTCCAATAGCGGTAATTTTTTCTTTCTCGGCGATTGTCTGAATGATTAATCCCACAGCACCAGGAGTCGGCATAATTGGGACTTCTCCTGTCCAGGACATCAATTTGAGGTAACCTGGAGCATGTGCCATTACATGTTCCATAAAGAGGTCATGAATAGCGTGTCTGGCCGGAGCCAAATTTTCCCGCTCTAAAACAGGTCGCAAGTTTTCTACTACTTTTAAAGCCGCTTTCTTTTGCAATATTTGTTCTACCGGTTTGCGGGCTTCTTTGTTACCGGCGTAAATAAGGGGAAGTTCATATCCCATGCCAAATCGGGGTTTCGGGTCTGCCGCTCCAATCAATTCAGCCATCTCTACTACATGGGTAATGGTTCCGCCATCAATACCTCCAGAAAGGAGAATCATATCTGGTCGCAATTTTCTGATGCGCTCAACTCGCTGATGGGGGAGCCTTCCGTCATTTGAGGCTAAGACATCCATGACAATCGCTCCAGCGCCTAAGGCGGCTCTGGCGGCACTCTCGGCGGTCATTGTTTTGACTACCCCCGCTACCATCATCTGCAATCCCCCTCCCGCAGAAGAAGTAGAGATATAAATATCCACTCCTTCATTTGCCTCTGTCCTATCTTGACCGCGGATAATAATCTTTTCACCTCTTAGGATTTTCTTTCCCGCCAGTTCCTCTACTTCTCGTACAGCGTTTAAAACACCTTTAGTTACATCCTCAAATGGTGCTTCTACCGTGGTCGGCGCTTCACCTCTGACAATGAGGCGATATTCTTCGCCGCGCTTTTCAATCAAAATTGCCTTGGTAGTAGTGCTACCACAATCAGTAGCTAAGATAGACTGAATCTTAGCAGGTTCAATAGGCATCTTTTTCTAATCCTCCTCTTGATATTTTTCTCTTCACAATATTCAAAATCTTCTTTGCGTATTCTAATGCTTCTTTTGCTTCTTCTTCATCAAAATAGTCGGCAGGAATAAAACCTGGCAAGCCATTGGGATAACGGGTAATGATATAATATTTATCCAATCTCCGTGCCTCTCTTTCAAGTAAAGGAAAGCCGCAGTCCAATCGGCAACATTTTCTTGCCAATTCCATGACAGTGTGCCCTATTACATTTCTTTCGCCTTTTTGATAGCAGAATGCTTTCAAAGCCTTTTCGCCTACCTGCTGACACATAAAGCAAACTTGACTGTAAAACTTGCCCTTAAAATCCCATTTAGCTGTGGCTAAATCTTTTTCTGCCTGATTAATCCACCGCTGTGCTTCATAGAGATTATTGTCTTTGTTTTTCATATACGACTTTACCTTCTGCTAACACTGTTTCCAAAAAATCATTTTTTTGTTTAAGCAACATTGAAAGTTCACCTCTGGTATAGATTATCGGCTCTACACCAATTTCTCCTTTTACATATTTCAGGACTGTCTCAATTCGTCTATCAAAACGTTCCTCGGTTTCTTTAATTAGTATTAGATCAAGGTCACTTCCTCTATTTATGTCTCCTCTGGCCAATGAACCAAAAATGATGACCTTTTCTGGCTTATAGCCTTTGACTATCCTTCTTATTTCACGCTCAGCGGCCTTATGTTTTTGTTTACAGATATTGGGAATCATTTACTCCTTTCCTTAGTTTTGACTTCTCTCTCTTCTCCCTCTAATTTCTCAATCTCACAAATTAGTCTCTCTACATTTTCTCTTTCTTCTAACATCATCGTGATTTCGTCATATTCTTTTAGACTAAAAAATGAATGAAAGATTGGCTGAAAGAATACCAACACTTGACTGCCGAGAAAAGACAAAGGTTTCATTGACTCCAGGAAGAATATAGCGGGAGCCGAAAGCCTCAAGTCAAAAACTTTCTTGGCAATCTTTTCAATTAATTCTTTTTGCCGCTCCGGACTGGGCGGTTTTGTTTCTGATTCACCTGAGGCAAAGATATCACTGAATTTCATCTTCTACCTTGTAAGATAAAAACAAAGATAGTTACTGTAACCATGAATGGAAACAAGGAAACGAAGCAGTGCTTTGTTAAATTTTGGCTCAAAATCTGCCTGGGAAAATCAAATATCAAAATGTAAAAATCAAAATGACATATCAAAAATTAAAAACAAATTCCTTAATTTTGCATTTTGATATTTAAATTTTGCATTTTCTTTCATTTGAGGATGCCCTGAAGCCCCG
>JBFLXN010000008.1:0-31328 GCA_040755715.1 Candidatus Edwardsiibacteriota bacterium | reverse complement strand
GAATGCGGAATGCGGAATGGAGGTTAATGCAGAACTATCCGAATCCGTTCAGGCAAACCACAAGTATCAAGTATGAAGTAGGAAGTGGAAATGGAAAGAATACTTCTTACTTCTCACTTCCCACTTCTCACTTGTCATTGAAAATCTACAACATTGCCGGGCAGTTGGTGAGGACATTAGTAGACGCAAAACAATCTACAGGCTATTATTCAGTAAAATGGGACGGGCGAGATGAAAATAACAAAAGCGTGGCTAACGGTGTATATTTTTATCACTTGCAAGCAGGTGATTATGCAAGCACAAAAAAAATGATTTTGCTCAAATAAAAAAACACTTGAATGGGAGATAAACCTATGAAAAAGATAATGGTGGCTTTATTGCTCTCCACAGTTTTACCTACCTCTGTTTTGGTTCAGGATCGCTCCCGGTACTCCAAGCCACTCGTAGCGCCTTCATTGCAAGGTGTCACTATTGAACCAGGAGAAAATAGAGATACAAAGGTTTTTAATATGGGAAAGATAGAGGTCTTTCACTCAAATGAGATAACTACCACAAAGTCTCCGGCTGAGACATTGAAATATGATACCGGTCCCTATTGGGGTTCCTATGCAGATGTGCCCTACTGGGCAGTGAGATTTAGCCCCACCTCAACAAATCCTGTCAGAGCCGCTTTAGTCTATCTCTGGGTTTATAGCGGTTCTCCTGTCTCTTGTAGTCTCTATGTCTGGGATTGGGATAGTGTGAATAATCGCCCAGGAAAAATAAAGATGGGACCTATCTATTTCACCTCGGCTACCGGATGGATACAAATTGATTTGCCTCAGCCTTATTTTGATGAAGACGATTTTGCTATTGGTTATTTTTTGCCCTTCCCTTCAGGTGCTGACACCACCTTGGCTGTAAGCGACCAGCTTACCAATTATCCAGACCGCAGTTGGATTGGTGACAGCATATCTTGGACCAGATTCTACGATGCCGGAGGTATAGGTGACCTCTGCATCCGAGCAATTGTAGATCTCGCTGACCATGATGTGGCTCCTATATCTATCACCGCCCCAGAGAGATTTGTTAAACCGAATACAATCATTCAACCACAGGCAATAATTAAAAATCTAGCGAGGAATCCTGATACAGTTGATGTTACCTTCAGGATAGAAGGAACTTCTCTATACTCTTGCACCAAGAAAGTAATAATTGGTTCAAACTCGCAAAAAACTGTCACCTTTGAAAATTGGGCTCCTCCGTCACTACCCGAAATAAAGAGTAACGCCACTGTTTATACCCAATTGCCTACAGATCAGAATCTCAAAAATGATACCTTAAAGATGTCCATTCAAACCACTGAGGCAAAGATTCTTTTGGTAAGCGATGAGTATGACGGCTATAATGTGCCTGAATACTGGGATACTCTATATGTAAGGATTCTCCAGGAGAATGGCTTTGATTCTACTAAATATGACCTCTGGGATTATCCCTGCTGGGGTGGTGTCAGAGATGAGCTGTTAAATCTCTATGATGTAATTGTTTGGTATACAGGGACATCAAATGGCAACCCTGCTTCAAGCAGTTATGCAAACCTATCTTTGAGTCCATCTGATAGGGCTGGACTCATTCGCTGGCTTGAGAGCGGAACTTCAATCAAGCCCAAAAATCTATGCCTTTCCGGGATGTGGATTCTCTGGAATACGATTGCTGATGCTTATAATCAGATTCAATTATCCGATTCGCTCTTTGACTATTATTTTCATCTTTCTTATCCAAAAGAAAATTTTACTGATTGGATTAAGGTAGATAGCTTATGGAAATTAGAAGCTGCGCCCGGAGGCTTTGTTACCTCTAAGAGTGTACCTATTTACTGGCGTTCTAAGGAAAACTTTCCTGACCAATTGGACACTTTAAGTGGGTTTTCCCAAGGGGTAATGAAATGGCTTGATGGTGGAGATACGACACACAATTTAGCCTGTATAAGCCATAGCGGGGGATATTTCAAAACAGTTATTTTCACCTGTCCCTTTGAAGGTATGTTTCAACCAGAGGTAGTAATGAGAGATATGCTGCACTGGTTTGGTATATTGACAGGAGCGGAGGAGCAACAGAATGCGGAATGCGGAATGCGGAATGCGGAATGGAGGTTAATGCAGAACTACCCGAATCCATTCAATCAGGCTACTGCTATCAAATATCAAATAGCTAAAGACTGCAATGTCCGAATAAAAATATACAATGTCAACTGTCAGTTAGTAAGGATACTTGTAGATGAGAAGAAGAAGCCAGGCATTTATGAAGTCAAGTGGGATGGAAAAGATAGTTCAGGCAAGTCTGTTGCTTCTGGCACATACTACTATCAATTAGATGCTGGCGGCTTCGCCGAGACAAAGAAGATGGTAGTTCTGCGGTGACCTCTCCGCAAATTTTCCCCGAAACAATGGTTGTAGTGTAGCTGGAGAGTGAAGGAGAGAGGTAAAGAAAGGAGGCGTTCCAGTTTACAAAAAGGAATGCCTTCTTTTTTTCTTGCTTTCTTTATCCTATTTTTGCTATACTTAAAAACAAATATCAAGAAAAAAAACCTTACCACGCCCGCCTGCCGTCGGGCAGGGAAACACTGAATTTACCAGAACTAATTGTGTAATGTGAAATGTTTGATGTGTAATGAAGAACACGACGATTACATTACACATTTCACCTAACACATTACACAAAAATGTGATTCCGTGTTTCCGTTCACCTCGTGCCGAGCACCCTCGGTGCGAGACAGGATGAATCCGTGGTATAATTTCCTATGCCATGAACGAAATTGAAATAATTTTTCTCAATCAGAAAAAGAGAGTTTCTTCAAAAGGGAATACTATTCAGGAAATTCTCTCCGAGGCGAAGTTTTCTCCTTCAGCAAAAGATGCTTTAGCCGGTAGGATCGATGGCAATTTAGTTGACCTCTCCTATTGCTCACAGGGAAATGCTCAAAGGGTAGAAATTATTACTTTTGATTCTCCTGAAGGAAAGGAAATTTACCGGCATAGTACCAGCCACATTATGGCTCAAGCAGTGCAAGAACTTTTTCCTGAAGTCAAATTGGGTATCGGCCCGGCGATTGAGGAAGGATTCTATTATGATTTTGAGAAGAGGGAGTCCTTTGTCCCTGACGATTTATCAAAAATTGAAGAACGAATGAAAGAAATAATAAAAAGAAATTTGCCTTTCGTTCGTAAAGAAGTGACAAAAGAAGAAGCCCGGAAGTTATTTCAAAAGAAAGGACAGAAGTTTAAACTGGAATTAGTGTCCGAATTAGAAGGAGATAAAGTTACTCTCTATTATCAGGACGATTTTGTGGATTTGTGTCGTGGTCCACATATTCCTTCTACAGGTTATCTTAAGGCCTTCAAACTTCTTTCAGTGGCTGGTGCCTATTGGCGTGGCGATGAGAATCGCCCAATGTTGCAACGCATTTACGGAACCGCCTATGAGAAGCAGGAAGACTTAGAAGCGCATCTTCGGCGTTTGGAAGAAGTCAAAAAAAGAGACCATAGAAAATTGGGCAAGGAATTAGACCTCTATAGCATCCATGAAGAGATTGGGGGGGGGCTGGTTCACTGGCACCCAAAAGGAACCATCATCCGAATGGTTATTGAGGATTTCTGGAAAGAAAGACATCTGGAAAATGGATACGAAATCGTCTATACTCCACATATTGCTAGTGAGGAGGTCTATAGAGTTAGCGGTCATCTGGAAAACTACGCTGACTTAATGTATTCCTCAATGGATATTGATGGACGCCCTTATCGGGTCAAACCAATGAATTGCCCAGGTCATATTATGATTTACAAGACCAGACAACATTCTTATAAAGAAATGCCCGTGAGAATGGCAGAGATGGGAACGGTCTACCGTTACGAGAAATCCGGTGTCTTGCAGGGGCTAATGAGAGTCCGCGGATTCACCATTGATGATGCTCACATCTTCTGTCGCCCGGATCAATTAGAAGAAGAAATCATTAAAACCTTTCATTTTACTCTGGATTTCTTAAGAAGTTTCGGCTTTTCTGAATTTGATATTTATTTAGCCACCCGACCGGAAAAATTTGTCGGTGAACCGAATAATTGGAATAGGGCTATAGAAGTTCTGAAATTAGCTTTAATGAAGGCTAATCAGGAATATCAAATTGATGAAGGGGGGGGCGCTTTTTACGGACCAAAGATTGATTTGCATATCAAAGATGCCCTGGGTCGTCCCTGGCAATGTATGACCATTCAATTTGATTTTAATCTGCCAGAACGCTTTGACCTCACCTATATTGCTGAAGACGGAAAACCCTATCGTCCCTATATGGTTCACCGGGCTCTTTTAGGCTCATTAGAAAGATTCTTCGGCGTGTTGATTGAACATTATGCCGGCGCTTTCCCTCTCTGGTTAGCTCCAGTTCAAGTAGTGATAATGAACCTGACAGAAAAACAGACTGAATATGCCCAAAAAATTGGACAACATTTTAAAGAAAAAAAGATTAGAGTAGAAGCAGACCTGCGTCACGAGAAACTCCAAGCCAAAATCAGAGATGCGGAATTACAGAAAGTCCCTTATATGGTCATTGTGGGGGCTAAGGAGGAAAAAGCAGAAAATATATCGGTGCGACAAAGAGGTAAAGGAGACTTGGGAAATTTCGCCTTAAAGGAATTCTTAGAGAGAATAAGGGACGAAATTGAAAAAAAATCTGTGACTTGAGAGGCAAAGCCCCCCAAAAAGCGAGGTTAGGCTATGGCAACAAAAACAAACGCACTAATTTCAACGGTTGAGTCTTTACCTGTAGACATTAAAACTAAATTAGTGGAGAAGATTCTTAATAGCCTGCATCCCACACAAAAAGAAATAGATGCATTGTGGGCAAAAGAAGCTGAAAGAAGGGTTAATGAAATTAAGACTAGCAAGGTTAAGACTATACCCGGAAATGAAGTTTTTAAGGAAATTCGAGGGAAATTTTATAAATGAAATACTCTTTCCATCCTGAGGCAAAGAAAGAGTTTCTAGAAGAGATAAATTATTATGAAGAATGTCAAGCGGGACTTGGTTTGGAATTTGCAAAGGAAATTTATTCCACGATTCAAAGGATAATTCATTTTCCTACGGCATGGGCTAAATTGTCAAAAAATACAAGGAGCTGTCTGACCAACCGTTTCCCCTTTGGTGTGATTTACCAAGTCGTGGAAGAGGAAATTCTAATCATTGGAATTATGCAATTGAACAGGGAACCTGACTATTGGAAGAAAAGAATAAGGTGATAAAATAAGGAGGTGAAGAAGAATATTATTAAGAAAAAATTGAGGGTCAATTATCAAATCCGAGTGCCTCAAGTTAGAGTGATTGACCCAGAAGGTAAGCAAATTGGAGTGATACCAACAGCAGAGGCACTACGTTTAGCCCAACAGAAGAAATTGGACTTGGTGGAAATCTCTCCTCAAGCCCGTCCACCAGTGTGCAAAATCCTAGATTATGGGAAATATCTCTATGAAGAGGAGAAGAAGTGGAGAGAGGCGAAAAAGAAACAGCACGAAATTAAGATAAAAGGAATTAGAATAAGACCGAAGATTGGTGAACATGACTACCAGGTAAAATTGTCACAGGCAAAAAATTTTTTAGAACAAAGGGATAAGGTCAAGGTAACTATGGAATTTCACGGACGGGAAATAGCACATATTGAGCTGGGAGAGAAGGTCTTAAATCGCTTTGTCAAAGACTTAGAAGCAATGGCTACAGTAGAACAACCAAAAAGAAGAGAAGGAAGAAATATCGTCGTGCTCTTTGCTCCTAAATAGAAATACTACCTCACACAATTACAGAGATACAAAGCGCTGATACGGTGATATGCCGATATGTATCTTGAGGCCTAGGAATTTCAATAAAGCCACAGAATTACACAGAAAAAATAGAAATTCGTAGAAATATAAGAAGAAATTCATAGAAATAGATTGAAACTGATAGAAATTAATTAAAAAGATAAATTCCAATGAGTTTCCATAAATTTCAATGAATTTCAACAAATTTCTGTATTATATTTCAATAAATTTCTATTAGTTTCCGTATTTCTGGGTTAACCCCGTTAGAAATTACCAAAAAGTATGGGAAAATTCCAAGACTAAACTTGCAAAATGTAAGTTAGAGAAGATTTCTAACGGGGTTAATCTGTGGCTAATATCTTGAATTGAATTCTTTGTGCTCTCTGCTCGCCTCGCTGGGCAGAGCCAGACTGTCCTGCTCGGCGAAGCGGGTGGTCTTTGTGGTTAAATCAACATCCTGTATGTCATAATACACTGATAGATAGAGACATTCTAAAGAGGACAGGGAGCAATGCCAAAAATAAAAACCAATAAATCAGCAGCGAAAAGGTTTAAGAGAACAGCCACCGGAAAAATCAAAAGATACAAAGCCGCCAAGAGTCATCTCTTGACTGACAAGTCTCGCAAGCGAAAGAGAGCCTTGTGCCGCTCGTCCGTGATTGACCTAACAGATACAAAGAGAATCAAGCGGTTGCTACCGTAATTTAAGACATTCTCTAAGACTCACCGCGGAGGCGCATAGGGTTTACTTGGTTTGTTGAGTTAAACCCAACAAACCCGACAAACTCAATAAACTTAATTATACAATGATGTCTTTGCAGTGAACATTATGCTAGGAGGAAGGAATGGCTAGAGTGAAAACAGTTGTTGCCAGTAGGAAACAGAAGCGGAAAATTTTCAAAAGGGTAAAAGGATTCTGGGGTGGCAAGCATCGCCTCTACCGCAGTGCTAAAGAAAGTATGATGCGGGCTCTGCAGTTCGCCTATCGGGACCGGAGAAGGCGCAAGAGAGACTTTCGCCGACTCTGGATTATCCGCATCAATGCTGCTTGTAGATTGAATGGATTACCCTACAAGACTTTCATTGCTGGCTTAAAGGCGGCTAATGTCATCATCAATCGCAAACTTCTGGCAGATTTAGCCGTAAAAGACCCAATTGCCTTTGCCAAATTGGTTGAGCAGGCAAAAGCAGCTATTCAGAGTCCAACGAACTGAGGTGCATTTTGATGAAACAGTAGCAAGTAGAGAGAGGCAAGCCTTGCTCCCTCTGGGCTCAGCAGGGACTGGGCCTGACAGTCCCAGAAGTAGCGAGAAAAGGGTAAGTTTATTGGGTTTACACAGTTTGTTGAGTTTATCGGGTTACTAAAACCCAACGAACTCAACAAACCCAATTAACTAAATACCCGCCACCGCCAACTCCGATGAAAACCAGGGGAGGCTTATCTTGGTAACTGTTATGGAAGAAACGCTTAGGAATCTATCCCACGAGGCTGAAAGAGAAATTCTTGAAGCTTCGGACCTCAACGCTTTGGAAGGACTGCGAGTCAAATATTTGGGTAGAAAATCTTCCTTGATTGAGATTCTTCATCAATTAGGAACTCTTCCTCTTGATAAAAGGCGAATTATTGGTAAATTGGCTAATGAGGTCAAAGAAAAATTTACTAAACAACTCCAGGAGCGAAGGATTATCTTAGAAAAAAAGCAAGAGGAGGAGAGACTAAAAGAAGCGATAGATATTACACTTCCTGGGAAAAAAATTTTTTTGGGGAAGAGACATCCACTTACTCAAGTCCTTGATGAAATTGTAGAAATCTTTTTAGGGATGGGATTTTCGGTGGCTGAAGGGCCAGACATTGAAACAGAATATTACAATTTTGAAGCCCTTAACACACCCAAAGACCATCCGGCCAGAGATGAGCAGGATACATTCTATATTACTGATGAAATTTTACTGCGCACCCAGACTTCACCGGTACAAATCCGAGTGATGGAGAGACAAAAGCCGCCGGTGCGCATCATTGCCCCTGGCCGATGCTATCGCCGTGATGCCATTGATGCCTCACACTTGCCGATGTTCCATCAAGTAGAGGGACTCTATGTTGATAAAAATGTAACCTTCGCCGATTTAAAAGCCACCTTGATAGCTTTTGCCAGAGCAATTTTGGGTGAAGAAGTGAGGGTGCGTTTCCGACCACATTTTTTCCCATTCACTGAACCCTCGGCAGAATATGATTTTTCCTGTATTATTTGTGGTGGCAAAGGCTGCCGCAGTTGCCAAAACACCGGATGGATGGAGATTTCCGGAGCAGGGATGGTTCACCCCCAAGTCTTCCGCAATGTTGGATACGATCCTGAAGAGGTCAGTGGGTTTGCCTTCGGAATGGGAGTAGAAAGAATTGCTATGTTAAAATTTGGCATTGATGACATCAGACTTTTTTATGAGAATGATTTGAGGTTTCTGGCACAATTCTGAATAGTAATTAGTTGTTAGTTGTTAGTCTAAAAACCACCAACTAAAAACCAAAAACTAAAATATGAAAATAAGTTATAACTGGCTAAAAGAATTCGTGAGTTTTACCCTCTCTCCTCAAGAGCTAGCGGGAAAATTGACTATGCTCGGTTTTGAAGTTGAAGAATTGTTTAAACAAGAGGGAGAAGACTATATTTTAGACCTGAAGATTACTCCGAACCGTCCTGACTGTTTGAGCCATCTGGGAATTGCCCGGGAAATTGCCACTGTTACAGGAGCCAAAGCTTTTCTTCCTCAAAACAAAGTTGTGGAAGGTAATTACAAAATTGAAGAAGTTACCGAGGTTTTGGTTGAGGATTCTCAAGCCTGCCCTCGCTATAGTGCCAGGGTTATTTTGGGAGTGAAAATTGCACCCTCGCCTGACTGGCTAAAAAGAAGAATTGAATCAGTAGGACTGCGGCCGGTGAACAATGTAGTTGATGCCACTAACTTCGTCTTAATGGAAATGGGGCATCCACTCCACGCCTTTGATTTTAATAGGTTAAAAGAAAGACGCATTGTAGTTAGAAGAGCTAAACCAAACGAAAAAATCACAACCTTAGATGGCTTAGAGAGGAATCTATCGTCTCCCAATAGATTGGGCTCTAGCGAAGAAATTTTAGTAATCGCTGATGCGGAGAAGCCGGTGGCTCTGGCTGGAATTATGGGCGGGTTGGAAAGTGAAGTCGGTGAAACTACTGAGGATATTCTCCTAGAAAGTGCCTATTTCAATCCTACGGTCATTCACAGAGGAAGCAGATTTTTGCAACTGAAGACTGAGGCTTCTTATCGCTTTGAACGAGGAACCATATTGGGAAATATTCCGATAGCCTTGAACCGGGCGGCTGAAATGATTCGCTCTTTGGGTGGCGGGAAGATTTGCCAGGGTTATCTGGATGTTTTTTCTAATGAACCACCACTCCTTGAACTCAATCTCAGACCAGAGAGAATCAACAAAATTTTAGGAATAAAACTTAGCCGGGAAGAGGTTTGTCAAATTTTGGAGAGATTAGGATTTACGGTAACGATGCATTCCGCTGAGACCCCAATTTTGGAGGAAATATTGGAGGTGGGAATTCCATCTTTTCGTTTGGACATAAAGGAAGAAATTGACTTAATAGAAGAAATCGCCAGAGTTCACGGCTATGATAAGATTGAAAGCGGCTTTTGTCTACCTGTTTGCCAGAAAACCGGTGGACAAAAAAGTGAGAAAGAAAAAATCATCGCCAAAGTTAAAGAGATTTTAAACGCCCTGGGGTTAACAGAAGTGTATACTTTGAGTTTTATGTCACCCTCAGCCCAAAAAGAATTTTCTAACACCTTTGAAGCGGTTACTTTGAAAAATCCACTTTCTTTAGAAATCTCTACTTTGCGTCTTCGGCTGTTACCTAATCTCTTAGAAATATTATCTTATAATCAAAATCATCAGATTTCAGATGTGCGGATTTTTGAACTTGGCAAAATCTATGAGTCTAAGTCTGAAAAGAGAGATTTTCAGGAAAGACTTTCTTTAGCCGGAGTCGTCAGCGGATTAGAAAAACCGCACCATTGGCAGGATGGCATCAAAACATTTGACTTCTTTGCTCTAAAAGGATTAATCCAGACATTTCTCACCTCAATAGGAGTTGAAATTTTCCAGATGAGGCAGGCCAACCTTGAGAAACTATGTTCCGCAAAAGGAATCACGATTTGGCTGAATAATAATTTGTTGGGTTATGGAGGAGAGCTAAATCTATCACTTTACAAAGAGTATGATTTAAAAGGACCGGTTTTTGTCTTTGAACTTGATTTTGAATTCTTATTGAAGTATATCTCTTTGAAAAAAGAATACAAGCCTCTGCCTAAATTTCTAGCGATTAGAAGAGATTTAGCCCTCCTTGTCCCACAAACTATTGAAAGTCAGAAGATCGTTGAAATAATCCAAAAGACTGGAAAGAGAAAATGGATAGAAAAAGTAGAACTCTTTGACCTTTATCAAGGAGAACAGATTCCCCGGGGAAATAAGGGATTAGGCTTTTCTATCTTTTATAAAGCTGAGGATAGAACCCTGACTGAAGAAGAAGTCCATTCTCTGGAGCAAGAAATCCTGACTCATTTGGAGGAAGAAATAGGGGCGAAACGACGCGCACGGTAAGGTAAAATGGAGCCACTTCGCCTTAAGACACGGCGAATTCCCGCTTGCCCCAGGATGCTCCCGCCAAACTGACGGCGGACAAGTCGGTGGGCGGGCAGGCGCCGTAAGTTAAGCGGAGAATTAACACGAAAGAGATAGTCCACAGACCATAGTCCATAGTCAACACACATTTCATATAACACATTTTACCCAAAAATGTGACTTCGTGTCTTCGTGGTTGAATTTGACACTGGTAGGAGAAAAAAATGGAAAAGACAAGTTTAGACCTTTTAGAAGAACGAGTGCAAACCACGATTGAATTGGTTTCGGATTTAAAACAGCAACTCAAGAAACTTGAACAGGAAAATATGGAGTTAAGAGAGAAAATACAACTCAGAGAAAAGCAAAGCGAAAAATATGAAAGCCTTGAGGCAGAAAATCTTACCCTCAAGAAGACCAAGGAGGAAACCATAAAACGGTTGGAGGAAATCCTTTCTAAATTAGAATCAATAGAAGGATAAAAAATGAAAGAATCTTCATCACGGACAAAGGCAATCAAAAGAATAAAAGGAGAGAAAAGTGGCTTTAAGTAAAGGTATAAAGGTGAATATCTTTGGAAATGAATATAATATTAAGGGAGAAGCCGACTTAGAATATGTTCAGGAAGTGGCTAAATTTGTGGATTTGAAAATGCGGCAGATTGCGGAAACAACCAAGACACTTTCACCAACAAAGATAGCTATTTTGGCGGCGCTTAATATTGCCGATGAACTTTACCAGGAAAGAATTTCCAAGGAAAAAACCATCTCAGCCATTGAGGAAAAATTAAGACGCTTAGAGGAAAATTAGGCAAACTACACTTTTTAGGATTTTAGGACAAATCTGTTCTTCTTAAGAAAAAGTGTGTTTTGACCGACTTCATTTTTTTCTTGACAAAAAGAACTCTAAAGTATTAAAATTAAATTGTTCCCTGCCGTGTTCGTGATGACTGAATAGTTATTTTGAGCCAACACCTACTCTTAGGGAGACCCAACTTTTGCTGTGGTGTGCAAGCCTACCTTGAGTGGGAAGCCTAAAATAGCAAAGGGGGCCACCACTTTTAAAGAATAGGTTCAAAACTTTCTGTCACACGGCACTTTTTAGTGGCGGGGAACTTTTATTTTCAAAAATAGTAGCAAGTAGTAGGAATTTTAAAATGAAGATTGCAAAGTGCAAAATTTTAAAAACAGAATTATTCAGGGTGTTGATTTAACCGCAGGCTCGCCCGTCCCGATTTCATCGGGACGCCCGAGGGAGGGCTTAAGAGAGCGCAGAGAATTCAATTCAAAATTAGCAATATAAAATTATCAGTTTAAAATGCTAATTGCTAATTTTATCATGCCTTAGGCAGATCCGCCTTTGGCGGACATTTTGCAATGAAATTGTGTTCTCTGCGGTTTCTCCGAAGGAGTCCGATACTCAGACTCTTCGGAGTCATCGGATAAGTGTTTTTTCAACACTCTGATTGGGTTACATTTTGCATTTTACAATTTACAATTTGCATTTGCCGAGTCCCGATAAAATCGGGACGAGGCCTATCTTGCTACAGGAGGGGGAAAATGGATTTGCAATTGATTATATATTCTCTTTTAGGTTTAGTTATAATCAGTGGCGGAATGTTTGTTCTGGGCTATCTTTTGCACAAACGATTGACCGAAAGCCGTTTGGCCAGTGCCGAGAAAGCCGCCCAGAGAATCGTGGCGGAAGCACAAAAAGAAGCGGAAACCTATAAGAAAACCGCTATTCTTGAGACCAAAGAAGAATGGTATAAAGCTAAAGCCCAGTTTGAAAAGGAGACCCAAAGCCGTCGCCAGGAATTGCAACAATTAGAACGAAAAGTCACAGAAAGAGAGGGTCACCTTGACCGCAAAATTGAAATTCTAAACAAAAAAGAAAGAGAACTGGAAAATAGAGAGCGGATTTTACAAGATAGAGAGAGAACAGTCCGAGCCAAGGATGAGAGGCTGACAAAATTGGTGGCTGAACAAAATATCCGCTTAGAACAAATTGCTGGAATGACCCAAGAGGAAGCAAAGCGCCATCTTTTGGACAATCTGGAAGCCCAGGCGAGATTGGAATCCGCCCAGTTAATCAAAGAAATAAAAGACAAGGCAAAAGAACAAGCGGAAAAAGAAGCCAAAGAAATCATTACCTTGGCTGTCCAGAGATATGCTTCTGAGCATACCGCTGAATCTACAGTCACACTAGTGCCATTGGCTAATGATGAGATGAAAGGAAGAATTATCGGACGGGAAGGACGAAATATTAGAGCTTTTGAAAGTGCCACCGGTGTAGAAGCGTTGATTGATGACACCCCCGAAGCCATTGTCATCTCAGGGTTTGACCCAATTAGACGAGAAATAGCTAAAATAGCTATGGAGAAACTTATCTCTGATGGTCGGATTCAACCAACCCGTATTGAAGAAACCGTCGGCAAAGCCAGAGAGGAATTGGAGAAACGGATTAAAGAAATTGGTGAAGGAGTCTGTTTAGAATTGGGCATAGTCGGTTTGCACCCAGAATTAGTGAAACTTTTAGGTAAGTTAAAATTCCGCACGAGTTACGGTCAAAATGTTTTACAGCATAGTAAGGAAGTCGCTTGGTTAGCTTCGGCAATGGCGGGTGAATTAGAACTTGATGCTACTCTAGCAAAGCGAGCTGGATTATTGCATGATATCGGGAAGGCGGTTGACCAAACAGTAGAGGGAACTCATGCGCAGATTGGTGTAGAATTGGTGAGAAAATACGGTGAATCTTTGGCTTTACAGAATGCGATCGCCGCCCACCACGAAGATGTGGAAGCTACCTCTTTAATCTCAGTTTTGATTGCGGCTGCTGATGCCATCTCCGGAGCCAGACCCGGAGCCCGCCGGGAAACCCTGGAAACATATATCAAACGCATGGAAAAACTTGAAGAGCTCACTTCTTCTTTTCAAGGAGTGGAAAAGGCATATGCTATTCAAGCCGGACGAGAAGTAAGAATAATGGTGGTGCCAGAAGAAATTAGCGATACCGCCCTCGTAGAATTAGCTGACCAGATTGCTAAAAAAATACAAGACGAACTTCAATATCCTGGACAAATCAAAGTCACTGTGATTCGTGAAACCAGAGGAGTAAGTTACGCCAAATAGGTAACAAAAATAATATCAAAAATTAAAAATTAAATATCAAATACACAACCCCCAAAATGTAAAAATATTATTTTCTTTCCTTTCGCGGTAGAATGCTTGAGACAAAAATATTGGCTAATTCCTGTTAGTTTTTATGCTTTTGGTATGTATTTTTGATTTTTTATATTTTATTTTTGATTTTGAGCCAACTATTATTTATGGAATAGAGCTCTATGCAGATTCTTTTTATCGGAGATATTATTGGGAAACCAGGAAGAAAAACAGTCTCTCTACTTCTTCCACTAATTCTCAAAGAACACAAAGTAGAGTTTATCTTGGCTAATGCTGAGAATGCTGCGGGTGGATTTGGACTCACCTCAGAAATTGCCCAAGAACTTTTTACTTACGGAGTTGATTGTCTCACCAATGGAAATCATCTCTGGGACAAAAAGGAAATTATCTCCCATCTTGATAGTTCTGAGAGAATTTTGCGACCGGCTAATTACCCTCCAGGTGTACCTGGCTTTGGCTCAACAGTCCTAAAGACGAAAAATGGTTTTTTGGTGGGAGTAATTAATATTCAAGGTAGAATATTCATTCAAGAGATTGATTGTCCTTTTAGGACAGTAGATAGAGAGATTGAAAGAATTAGGAACAGGACGAAGATGATTATCGTTGATGTGCATGCGGAAGTGACTTCGGAGAAGGTGGCTTTGGGCTGGTATCTTGATGGACGTGTCTCCTGTGTGATTGGCACTCATACTCATGTGCAAACAGCTGATGAGCACATTCTGCCTCAAGGGACCGCTTATATTACTGATGTTGGAATGACTGGTGGATTTGACTCCGTAATCGGCGTAGAGAAGGAGGCGGTAATCAAGAGATTTCTCACCCAAATGCCCTGTAAATTTGAGCCTGCCAAAAATGATTTACGGCTGAACGCAGTCTTATTGGAGATTGACCCAGAAACAGGCCAGGCAAAAAAAATAAAGAGGGTAGAAGAAAGAGTAGCCTAACAAGAAATGCAACTTCGTTGCATTGATTACATCGATTAAAAATAAGATTACGGCGATTTTATCCCGACTTTTTGTCTGGACGGTTTTTATCGCTGTAATCGGTTTATAATCGTCGTAATCGTTACCATTATTCCGATTACTCATGGCTAATTGCTTCTATTGGCTGTAATCTCGCCGCCCGCCAGGAAGGATAAATGGTGGCCAAGAAAGTAATCACAAGAGCTGCCAGAGCTACACTTAGAAAATCACTTGTTTCCATCAAGACAGGTAATCGGTCAATAAAATAAACATCTGCTGGTAAAGTCACAAATTTATAGTGTGCCAAAACCGAGCAGAGGATATATCCCGCCAGACACCCTAAAATTGTTCCTACCAGACCCATCAATAGTCCTTCACAGATAAAAATAAGCATAATGCTTTTTGCCGTAGCCCCCATTGATTTCAAAATACCAATCTCCTTCGTCTTCTCCAATACAATCATAATCAAGGTACAGATGATACTGAAGGCGGCGACAAGAATAATTAAAATCAGAATAAGAAACATCGTCGTTTTTTCTAATTTCAGCGCTGAGAAAAGATTCCAATTGAGTTCAATCCAGTCATTGGTTCTGAAGGGATAGCCGAGCCGTTTAACAATTGATTTACCAATCTGCGGAGCTTGATAGATATCATCAATTTTTACCTGAATGCCGGTGATTGTCTGACCTAGAGCAAAAAAATCCTGGGCGGCAGGAATGGAAATAAATCCCAAGGTTGCATTATATTCATACATTCCCGAATCAAATATTCCAGTCAAACGAAATTTCTTCATTTTGGGAATATGGCCTAAAGGGGTAGCGGTGTAACCAAATGGTGAAGAAAGAGTTACCAACTCAGCTAAATGGGCTTGTAATTTACCAGCTAATTCAACACCTAAGACGATTCCGGGATAACCATCTTTCGTCGTCAAGTCTAAATCGCCAGCTATAATTTGCTTTTGGATTTGTGTAACTTCACTCTCTAATTCGGTATCAATTCCTCTAACAATTAGCCCATCAACATTTCTTCCACTAGAAATCATTGCCTTGGAATAGATAAATGGAGCAGCTCCCAAGACCTCTCTTTCTTTTTTAATCTCAGGAATGATGGTTTGATAATTTTCAATCCCTTCGTTACGATATTTAAGGACAATAATGTGAGCATTAATGCCCAGAATTTTATTGCGCAATTCATTTTGAAAGCCATTCATCACTGAAAGGACAACGAGCAAAGCTGCCACGCCTAAAAAGACGCCGCCTACCGAAATTAGAGTAATGACAGAGACAAAACCCGAGCCGCGGCGAGATTTTAGATGGCGCAGAGCGATAAAAATTTCATAGCGCATAATGAATAATTCCACAGATGAGCGCAGATAAAAAAACACAAAATGAGCGCAGATAAATCACATCTGTGCCTATCTGTGTTCAAAAATCTGTGCCAATCTTTGCCTCTAAGTATTATATTAGAATCTCCGGTCTCATCTGGGGAAAGAAGAGGACATCTCTGATAGAATGTACATTAGCGAAGAGCATTACTATCCGGTCAAGGCCCAGTCCCAGTCCACCAGTGGGTGGCATTCCATATTCCAGAGCCCGCAAGAAATCTTCATCCAAAGGCTGAATTTCTATTTCGCCTTGTTGACGCAATTTCATCTGCTGCTCAAATCTCTCTCTTTGCTCTAAAGGGTCGTTCAACTCGGAAAAGGCATTCCCTAACTCCTTGCCACAAATGATTGGCTCAAATCTTTCAACTAAATTTGGATTGTCCCTCTTTTTCTTGGCCAAAGGCGAATGTTCAACCGGATAATCAATCACAAAAGTCGGCTGGATTAACTTTGGTTCAACGAGTTCTCCAAAAATTTCCTCTAATAACTTACCTTTACTTCCATTTGGGTCCAAAGTCTCTACGCCGAGTTTTCCCCCTTTTTCAAAAATTTCCTTTGTTTCTAAATTCGTGAAATCAGTCCCCGTATATTCCTTAAATGCTTCAAAATAAGAAATTCTCTTCCAGGGGGGGGTAAGGTCGATCTCCTGCCCTTCATATTCTATTTTTGTACTTTGTTTTACTTCTTGAGCCACGAGGCAAAATAATTCTTCAGTTAATTTCATCATATCCCTATAATCAGCGTAAGCTTGATAGAGTTCCAGTTGAGTGAATTCTGGATTGTGGTCTCTATCCATCCCTTCATTTCTAAAATCTTTGCAGAATTCATAAATCTTGTCAAATCCACCGACGATTAGACGTTTTAAATAGAGTTCATCAGAAATGCGTAAATATAGGTCTAAATCTAAAGCGTGATGGTGGGTAATAAATGGTCTGGCGAAAGCACCGCCATATTGCGGCTGAATGATAGGTGTCTCCACTTCTAAGAAGCCAAGTTCATCAAGATAGTGTCTAATTGAGCGGATGATTTTCGAGCGAATGACAAAAGTATCTTTCACCTGAGGATTCATAATCAAATCAGCATAGCGCTGTCGGTACCTCGTTTCTTTATCCACCAAGCCATGCCATTTTTCCGGCAAGGGTCGCAGTGATTTACAAAGTAAAGTGATTATTTTTGCTTCTACCGTAATCTCACCAGTGTGAGTTTTAAACACAGGTCCTTCCACACCGATAATATCGCTAATGTCAAATAGTTTAAAGACTTCGTAGGCAGATTTGCCAACAGTATCCTCTCGTACATAGATTTGTATCTTTCCGGCACCATCTTGTAGATGAGCAAAAGTGGCTTTGCCATGTCCTCGGATAGTCATTATCCTTCCTGCAACAGAAATATTCTTTGTTGAACTTGTGAGTTCAGAAAATTTTTCTAATATTTCTTTTGAGGTATGGGTCGGTGAATAGTGATGAGGATAAGGTTCTATTCCTTTTCTCTTCAGTTCTTCTAACTTTCTTTTTCGTTCTTGGAAATACTCGCTGAATTCAGTCATGCAAAAGGCTCCTTTGGGATATGCAGTTTTTCCCTTCTGTACCGTTGGGCCTCGCCCATAGGCTACGGCCGAGGGACTTGTCCCCAACTCGCCGAGGACAAACCTCGGCACTACAATTCTCGTTTTGTTCGGAGTTTTCTTATAGCGGAGAAAGCCGAAGAGAAAATAAGTCCACCCACAACTAGCCAAAACCAGAAGGGTAAATTTCTCCCCCAAATGGCTACATAGATAAATGGGGTAACAATGCTCGCACCCAGAACCAACGCCCATCTGAAGATTTTTTTAGTCTCTTCTTTTTTTAAATAGAAAGCCATTTTGTAAATACTGAACCAAAATGGTATCACTCCCAAAAGATAGAGTAAACCAAAGATATACGGATTCACCCCATAAGTGTCTCTAATATTTTCCAACCAAGACAAAATATGCCTCCCTTTGGTCGGCATAAATGCAAATATCAAAATGTAAAAATCCCTTCGGCCCGAGCTCAGGGCGAGGGCAAAAATTTTGAATTTATCTAAGAAACATTTTTGTTCCTTAATTTTGATATTTGATGTTTGATTTTTGAAATTCCTAGGTCGCAAGATACTGTCTAACATCACCACTCTACTCTCTTTACTTTCCACTCTCCTTTTTCCTTCATCAAGTTAACTTTCACCGGTGCCGGTTGGACAAAGGAACCGAGCAAGAAGCCTTGCTCTCCACCTCTTTTCACTATCACAATTGCTCCTAAACTGTCAGTAGCCGATTCTCCGTTCACTCTTATCTTCTGGCTAGTAACATTAATCTTAATTCCATCAAATTCTCGGAAGAGTTCCTTTAGTCCTTCTTCCACTTGTTGATGATTTAGTCCGTGATTATCAAAAAAGTCTTTGGAAAGAAAACTTAGAAAGCCTCTAATGTCCCCTACTTCCAAGGACTTTTTGGTTTTAAGCACAGTTTTTTTGATGTTTGCTTTTTGAGAGAAAAATGCATAATAGAGCTGTGTTACTCCGAAAAAAATAACCAAAATGAGACCGAGGGAAACAAATATCTTGTGCTTTCTTATTCCTCTTCTTTGAGCCATTGTTCAATTTTGCTCTTATATTCTTCAATCAACGCCTCTGCTTTCTCTCGCTTAGCGGATTCTGCATTGATATGGAAGAAACTTCTGGTACTATCAGGAATAATCTGAATCCAGTCTCTGTCAAAATGAAGTTTAACTCCGTCAATCAATTCTCGATAAGGAAAGGTTTTTGTCTCTTCAATCAGGCGGCGGAGAATAGTGCCTTTCAAAGTCATCGGGCAGGGCAGATTTTGCCGCAAGATAAAAGTCTTTGGCACTTCCTTTTGTAAATCACCCAGTGTTTCTTCACATTTTCCCATCAACTCTAATATTTTGCAAACAGTAAGCATGGCATCAAAGGCTGGCTGGAATTCAGGGAAGATAAACCCCCCATTTTTGGTGCCGACAAAACCGACTTCACTTGAGACATCCATCATAGAACGAGTATCAGTTCCGATTCTCTTCACCTGAACTCCATAGCGTTCGGCCATTTCTTCTATCGTTCTAGAAGCATTGACCGGCACGGCAATCTTTTTTATATTAGTTCCCTTTAATACTAAAAGAGTAACCAAAGCCAAAGTTAGGTCGCCATCCAATATTTCGCCTCTTTCATTGAGCAAGAAAATTTTTTCAGCACCGGTATCAAATAAAAAACCAATCTGCGCTTTCAAGGAATGGACGATATTAGAGAGTTGCTTAAGTGAATTATCAAAATCCTCTTTTGTCTTGGTTAGTTTTGAGGGGTCAATAAAGGCATTGAGTGCTATTACTTCCAAGCCAAAAGCCCCAAGAATTGCAGGAAATATTTCTGAGGCACTGCCATAGGCATAGTCAATAATTACCTTTAGGTGAGATTGGCGGATTGCCTCTGCATCAATATGATGAAAGAGTCCTTCTTTATAACTTTCTACGATTCGCACTGGGAAATCCAAATTACCGGTTTCATTATGAGCCGCCCGATGGAAATCTTCCCGCAAAAATAATCGTTCTACGCTTTTGACCTTGGCTGGAGGCAAGTCCTTCCCGTCTGTATCAAAAAAGAGAATGTCCGTTAGTTTTTCATCAAAGGGAGATTTGCGGGTATGCAAGCCAGCCTTCTCTTTACCCGACTTCAATTGATAGCGGACTAAAGGAATTGGCAAAGATCGTAAATCCTCAACATTTACGCCAGCAGAGAGCAGACCACAAATTAAGGCGCGATTGACCATCCGACTTGAAGGATGACTGTCTCGGCTGGTTAAGACATAACTACCTTTACCCAGATAAGCACCGAAAGCCGCTCCCAGTTTGGCGGCAAATTCTGGGGTAACCTCTATATTGGCTAAACCAGTGACACGGGCATCGCTGAAAAATTCTTTTAACCAGCGATCACCCCAGACCAAACTGGTGGAAAGGACGGCACCTTCTTCCACAGATTTTCCCGGCCACAATTTTACATTTGATTTAACTTCAGACTTCGCTCCTAGGCGACATTCACTGGAGATTACCGCATTTTCTTGCACGATAACCTTTTCCCCAATTTCGCAATGGTCGGCCACGATGGCTTCAATGATTTCTGAGTCACGACTAACTCTGACATTATTCCAGAGGATGGAATTGCGGATAACTACATCTTCCTCTATGATAGAATCATCGCCGATTACCGAATTATAAATTCGCACACTTTCTTTAATCCGGCATCTTTTTCCAATGACCACCGCTCCTTTAAGTTGAGTATGTTTAGCGTCAATGCGGGAGTTATCTCCCACCCAGATATCCTTACCGATGAGGTTCAATCTTGTCCCCTGAATTTTCATAGTTACATCACCGTGAAGCACATCTTGATGAGCCCGGCGATATTCTTCAATATTACCAACATCACGCCAGTAGCCTTCGGCAATGAAACCATAAAGAGGGTCATTTCTCTTTAACATTAACGGATATAAGTTTTTTGAGAAATCAAATTCTTTTTGGAGAGGAATAAGTTCCAAAACTTCTGGTTCCAGAAGATAAATGCCTGTGTTGATAGTATCGCTGAAGACTTCGCCCCAGGTGGGCTTTTCTAAGAAACGGACAATTCTTCCCTCTTCATCAGTAATGACAATTCCATAATCCAACGGATTTCTTACCCGGGTCAAAGCCATAGTTGCTTGGGCCTTCTTTTGAATATGAAATCTGACGATTTCACTGAGATTAAAGTCAGTCAAGACATCGCCGCTGATAATAAGAAATCGTTCACCCTTGATAAGCTCTTCTGCATTCTTTACGGCTCCGGCCGTGCCATAATCCGCTTCTGCCTCCACATATTGAATCTCCACGGCAAACTTTGAACCATTTTGGAAATAATTTTTAATGGCTTCTGACTGATGATAGAGTAAGCAGATAATTTTAGTAAATCCATGTTGTTTCAAGAGTAGAAGAATATGCTCCATCATCGGTCGGTTGACCATTGGAATCATCGGTTTGGGTAGACTGCTGGTTAAAGGTCTAAGTCTTGTCCCTAATCCACCTGCCATAATTACGGCTTTCATATTGTTAAAGAACCTCCTTAACTATTGGGCTTTGTAGCCACGGATTACAGGGATTTGACGGTTTATTTTTGTCTCTGTGGCTATAAAGTTTTCTTAAAATCCGTCTAATCCCTGCCCGCCTCCCGACATTCCGTCGGGATTTGGCAGGCGGGTGTCCAATCCGTGATTCCATTTTTTACCTTTGGGAATTATGCCCCCACTAGTTTTATACTCTTCCTCATCGCATTTCTCAAAAACTTACTATTACCGATTTCTTTTTTACTATAGGGAAAGACATCAACTATCGTTCCTTTTGGCGGTTAAAGCCAAAGATTTTAATTTTCTTACGATTTCTTTTTTATTCTTTGAGAATCTTGCTTTGGCTAAAGGAAAGAATAGCTTCGGCATTTTTTATATCACCCCTAACTTCTCTCCAACTTCCCTAAATGCCTCTAAAACACAATTAAGTTGTTCTTCAGTATGTGTAGCAGTATAACTGGTGCGAATCATTGCTCTCCCCGGTGGCACTGCTGGAGTGATGATAGGGTTAGCAAAGATTCCTCTCTCCATCAACTGTTTCCACATCTCAAAGGCTAAACGGTCATCCCCCACAATGATGGGAATGATTGGTGTTTCACTGGTGCCAATATCAAAGCCCAAATTCTTGAATCCTGACTGCATCTTTTTAGTATTTGCCCACAGTCGTTCTCGGCGCTCTGGTTCATTTTTAATGATGTCTAAAACGGCACTGACTGCGGCTATGGAGGCAGGTGGTAGAGCGGCAGAAAAAATCATTGCCCGTCCCTTATGCTTGATGTAATCAATGACATCAAATTTACCGGTAATGAATCCTCCTATGGAAGCGAAGGACTTGCTAAATGTGCCCATAATTAAATCAACTTCGTTCATTAGATTAAAATGCTCGGCAGTGCCCCGACCGTTCTTCCCTAAAACGCCAATTGAATGGGCATCATCAACCATTACTCTGGCCTTGTATGTTTTGGCCAAACGAACTATCTCCGGAAGTTTAGCAATGTCTCCTTCCATACTGAAGACGCCATCAATCACAATTAACTTTGGCTTATTTTGATGCTCTTTCAAAATTCTTGCCAGGTCTTGCATATCATTATGTTTGAACTTAATTACTCTACCAAATGAAAGTCTCGCCCCATCAATGATGGAGGCGTGGTCAAGGTTATCCAAAATTAAAAGGTCTCGCCTATCAACCAAAGCAGATATGGTGCCGAGGTTTGTGAGAAAACCGGTGGTAAATACAAGCGCCGTCTCTTTTCCCATAAATTCAGCCAGTTTTTTCTCCAGTTCAATGTGTAATTCCAGGGTTCCTGTCAAAAATCTTGAACCAGTGCAACCCGTGCCAAATCTTCTGACCGCCTCTAAGGCGGCTTCTTTTACTTTTGGATGGGTAGTGAGTCCAAGATAATTATTTGAACCAATCATAATCATTCTGTGGCCTTCAATGACTACTTCTGGCTCTTGAGCTGACGAGAGAGGATGAAAATAAGGATAGTATCCTGTCCTTCTTGCCTCTTTCGCTTCAATAAAATCCCAGCATTTTTGAAAGATGTCCATTTTCACTCCTTCTTTAATTTTGGTTCTGTAATCCGCAAAAACCGCCAAATAATCACGAAGAGCGCAAAAAAGTGCAAAAACTCGCAGTTTATTCAATTCACATTTTGCGGTATCTTTGGCGCCCTCTGCGAATTTTTTGCGCACTTTGCGATAAATTTCCGTCACAGCCACTTATTTTCTTTATACCACTTTGCGGTAGTTTTAATTCCTTCAGTGAGACTATATTTTGCTTGAAATCCCAATTTGTTCTTGGCTTTAGAGATATCACAAATCCAGGCGGGCTGGAGCATTTCCTTTATTTTATCACGATTAATAATAAACGGTTTTTTTGTCAAATGTGAAAACCTATCACCCATCGAACCGGCGATAACAGCTAGACTCTTGGGGATTTTGATTTCACAAACTTTTTTGCCCATAGTGGAAACAATTGTTTGAGTAATTTCTCGCCAAGTATAGACTCTTTCGTCAGCCAGAAAAAAAATTTCTCCACTCAGCAAGTCTTTTTCCGCCGCTAAAATAATTCCTTCTATTAGGTCTTTGACAAAAATCAAATTGACTAAATTTTCGCCTCCCCCCAGAATAGGACTTACCCCTCTTTTAACTAATTTAAAATAGATATAAAAATCATCATCTCTTGGGCCATAAACACCTGGCGGACGCAAAATCAAAACAGGAAAATCTAAGGTAAATTTTAGGACTTCTGTTTCCGCCTTAAGTTTACTTTTGCCGTAGTGAGATACTGGATGGGGACAATCTTCTTCTTTAACTGGTCTCCCATTGAGGCTTGGTCCAGCAGAAGCTTGACTTGAGAGATAAACAAATTTTTTTAGTTTTGGATTCGCTTCACGGCATGCTTCTAAGAGATTCTTTGTGCCCCACCAATTTACCTGGTAAAAGGTTTCGGGAAAACAGGCTTTGGTCACGGCGGCTAAGTGAAAGACATAATCAATATCTTTTACGGCAGATTTTAAGGAATCCTTTTCTCTGAGTTCGCCATAGCAAAAATCTCTGGCCACTGGCTCAAGCCAATGGAGATTGCTGGTCCTTCGCACAAAGCAGTGGACCTCGTAGCCTCGTCTTACTAGAGCTTCAACTAAATGACTTCCAATAAAACGATTACATCCAGTGACCAATGCTTTTTTCCCTGATGGCATAGGAATTATATTTTTGACCCCGCTAGAAAAACAAGCACTTGTTCGCCGTCAGTGTGGCGGAAAACAGAAATACAGAAACTAATAGAAATTTATTGAAATTGATAGAAACTTGTAGTAAAGAACAATAAATTTTCACAAGTTTCCAAAAATTTCTATGAATTTCTATTTTTTCTGTGTTATTCCGTATAAATTTGTAGTTTCATTCAAATTTCTTAGCCTCAGACTTAATTCCGCGATGTCTTTAGCGGCATTGGGCATCGCAACCAGTGCCGCTTTTTCTCTCATTTCGGCTAATTTATTTTTATTGTGAAGAACTCGTTGCACCATTTGGACAATACCTTCTTTATGACTAAGTCTCAAGGCCGCACCAGAACGAACCAAGAATTTAGTATTACCTGTTTCTTGTCCAGGAATTGGTTCTACAATAATCATTGGCAAATTCTTACACAGTGCTTCAGAAACGGTAATACCGCCGGCTTTACTGATTAAAAGGTCAGCCACCTCCATAATTTCATCTAAATTTGGGACATAGCCTAGGAGTTTTACCCGCAATTTTCTTTCTTCAATAATTTTTGCCATTTTTCTTTGCAATTTCTGATTTTTCCCTACGGTCAATACAATTTGTGTTTTGGGTAAAGCCTCACCTAAATGGATAATAATTTCGTCTATTTTCGTCGTACCAAAGGCCCCGCCGAGAACTAAGATAATTGGATAATTCAAGGGGAAGCCCAATTTTTCTTTTAAGACATCTCTATTGTGCCTCTCACCAAAGCGAAAATCAACGGGGATACCTAAAATTTTTATTTTTTCTAAAGGCACTCCCTTTTCATGCAATTTTTGCTGAGTATATTTACTCGGCACAACATACATATCAACCACTTTGGAAACCCAGAAATGATGGGCGTAAAAATCAGTGATAATTTCTACCAAAGGTGCTTTGACTTTTCCGGTGAGTTTGGCTTTGGAAAGAATTTCAGAGCCGAGAAAGTGAGTACAAACAATAACCGCAGGGTCAAAATTTATTACAAATCTTACCAGTCTTCGCCCTAAAAAACGAGAAATTAAAAGGCGTAATTTTTCTGACCTTTTTGCTTCTTTATCTGATTGACGATAAATAATGCCCCAGAGTTTTGGACTATATTGTGCCATTTTGATATAGGTAGTCGGATAAGCCCATTTAAAAAATCTATTAGTAAAATCAAGTGCGTCAAGTAGTAAGGGTTCAAAATTTTGAACCCTTACTTCGGGTTTTGGTCTTTTAAGGGATTCAAAGGCTTTGACCAATGCCTTGGCGGCGTTATTATGCCCCGCACCAGCAGTAGTGGTTATCACTAAAATCTTGGGAGTAGTCATAAGTGTTAAAAGTATAACAGAAATTACTATCTAAAGACAAGAAAAATTTATCATAGTAGAGGTTCAAAATTTTGAACCTCTACGTTTGTCATTTTATATTTTGATATTTCCCGTCAAAGTAACGGCGGCTCTACCTATGGGATGAGGTTTTTGCATTTAAAAAGGGGTGTCTCCTTGTCTCGGAGAAGCACCCCTTATATATTGTAGGGGTTCAAAATTTTGAACCTCTACTATTTTTATTGAACAAAGGTGATTTCAACCTTGGTGTTTGCCTTTCTCGCTTTCACGGTCTTTCCTGGCTTTGGAGGAAGGACACCCTTGGCTGTTAGTCTACTGCCAGCGATTCCGGCCTTGACGAATTCACCAAGGACATTGTCAGCGGCGGTCTGAGCTAGAGTAGCATTTCTCTTCTTAGAGCCAATCTTATCAAGGGTTCTGGTAATCTCAGCCTTGAGATTGGGATTGGCTTTGAGAATGCTCAGCGCTTGCTCAATAGCAGCTGAGGTCACTACGCCCTTTGCAGTGAAGGTCACATTAAGTGTCATTGTCGCGCCCTTCTTCACTAGGGCAAAGTGCTGCATCGCTGGTTCTTTTTCTTTAACAGTTACGGAGGCACTCTGAGCTACATAACCTTCAGCCGTAGCAGTAGCGGTGTAGCTGCCAATCTCTAAGTCAGCTTTATAAATACCATTCGTGGCATCGCTAGTGGCCGTTCCGGGTTTTGCTCCGGCAAAATTGATAGTTGCTACCAGTGGTGTGCCAGCAATGACATCGGTAATCTTTCCAGTTATAGTTCCCTTAGGAATTGGCTTCAGGGCTAAGGCTACATCCTGCACCAATGCCGTCTTTTTGTGAGCCTTGGTTACGGTTACAGGAATATCCTTTGGCACATAGCCTTTTGCCTCAACATGCAAAGTAGCTGGCCCGAGGGCTATACCGGCTAAAGAGTAGGAACCATCGGCTCCGGTAGAACCAGAAATCCCGGCGGCTGATACTGTGGCAGAAATTCCCTTACCAGTCTTTTCGTCAGTAATCTTACCCGCAATCAGGCCGGTTGGCGGAACTGGTGGAACAGCCGGTGCAACTTTGGAATAAGAAACACCAGCGATGAAATACCAGTCGGCTTCCTTGTCAATCCCACCCAAGCCAGCCGTGTCCATCAGGTTGTAAGAGAAAGCGAGGTCAATGCCGAGACCGGAGATAGGAGTAACTCTGACGCCCGGTGTCAACCAGAAGTCATAGTTTAGTGGCCCTCGTGTCTTGTCACCAGCAACCCAATTTCCACTCGCATCAAAGTGTCCTCCATACTTGGTGCTGTCCATCATATAGACGCTGGAGAGTTCAAACATCGGGGTTACATACTGAGTCTTGTATTCAAAGCCGAACCCATAAGGAATCCCAAAGTTTGGATAGACACTTTTACTGGCCGTAGGGTTCGTGGGGTCGATTGTTTTGTCCAAATCGTATAAGATGCCTGTGTTCAGGTGAACTCTTCCATCTCCGAAGGCGTATGTAGGAATCAAAAGTGCATGAATCTTTCCGGTGTGAGAAGCAGGAGACACAGGCTTTCTATGATACATCGTATCACCGACGGCGCCGTATGTGAACGGCATGTCGTAAGCAGCGTAAAACCCACCAGTGAAGGCATCAGAGAATTTCTTGGAAACTTTCACACCAAATCGGGTGTCCAGCATTCCATAAGATGCACTGGTAAATCCGGGAACCCAACTCCCTCCCGATTTAACTTGAGCATAGTCAAATGCTGGGCCAAGGGAGAGTTCAAACATATCGTTGATGGCAAAGTTGATTCCCAGTGCTCCATTTCCATAGCGATTGCTGGAATCCATAAAGGCGGTGCCGTGCAGTCCAAAGCCAAAGTTCATCTTGCCTTCGTTTTCAGCAGAAATCACTCTTAGTAAGCCTTTGCTTCCATAGAAGGAAGGAGCTGCTACTGCGCTCACTACTGCGGCGAGGACAAGAACCATCGCCACTGATAAAATCCGTTTCATTCTTTTCTAACCTCCTTTTTAGGTTAATCTTTAAGTGGTTTCTGACAGAGTCAGAAACCATTGATTTCACAGATTGAAAACCGATTACGCAGATTAAAATATCGTTGAAAAAATCTGTGTAATCTTTTGAGAATCTGTGTAATCATTTGGATTTAAAGGTTTCCCCTGTTTTTTCTCCATCACCTCCTTTGTAGCCGGGGTCGCCTATTTTTTTAATTTTTATTAATTCTACCTTAATTAGCCTCTATTCTCACCTCCTTACTACTCCTCTAGCGTGGGATTTGAATTTTATATAATTATACAGGATTTCTCTTTTTCTTGTCAAGTCTTTTTTTAAAATTTTTTCACTCCTTCTCCGGTCATTGGCACAAACAAGACTTCGGCAATTGGTGTTTTTTTGATTTCTCCTTTGATTTTTTCTATCAAAGTTAGAATCTGCACTTGTCCTTCTTCGCCCAACGGAACTACTATTCTTCCGCCTTCCTTAAGTTGTTCAATTAAGGGTTTGGGAATTTTTGGGGGGGCACAGGTAATAATAATCGCATCATAGGGTGCGAACTCTTCCCAACCCAAATAGCCGTCACCGCATTTGACTTTGACATTCTTGTAACCCAGTGCCACCAGTGTAGATTCGGCTCTATCGGCTAACGGTTTGAGAATTTCAATAGTGTAGACTTCTTTGGACAATTCGGCTAAGATTGCCGCTTGATAACCCGAACCAGTGCCAATTTCCAAAACTTTTTCATTTCCCTTTAATTTCAAGACTTCAGTCATTAAAGCAACGATATAAGGTTGTGAGATTGTCTGTCCTTCGCCAATTGGCAGAGGATAGTCTTCGTATGCTTCGCTTCGCACTTCTGCGGGCACAAAGAGATGGCGAGGTGTTTTGTTCATTGCCTCAAGAACTCTTTTATCTTTGATTCCTCCGGCCTCAATCTGGTGTTTTACCATTTGTTGCCGGGCTTTAGTAAAATTTAGTTTCACCTCGGCAGTCTTACAACTGAATAAAAACGCAATAAACAAGATAAGTAACCACAGATTAACCCCGCACCTTTCCTCCTCGTTGCCTAGACATCGTTTTAGGAAAGACGCGGGGTGAACACAGATTTTCACAGATTTTAATCCGTTAAATCCGTGGTTATTAAAAAGGAATATCTTTGGTTTTTTCATTGGAAAATCCTTTGTTGTATCTTTGATACTACTCGGAGCGGAACACTGCGTCTATCACCTTGAGTCCCGATATTCATCGGGATAAACTCCGCGAGGGGTCTCTGGAAATCAGCGAATGAGATTCTTCCCCCGACTTTCGTCAGGGTCAGAATGACACATTCTTCATGTAAAGTATTTCATGCTCCCCTTAATATATTTCACAGACGACCACAGATATTTCCGATGACATCTGTGACCCTCTTGCAGTATTTCATCTGTGTGAATCTGCGGTTACTTATCTCACTTCTTCTTCCCCGTAATTTTCAAAAATTCTTCCTCGTTGAGTATCTTTACTCTCAGTTCTTTTGCCTTGGTATATTTTGAACCGGGCTCTTTGCCTACGACCACAAAATTTGTCTTCTGGGAAACACTGGAGGAGACATTACCACCTAAGGAAATGATTAACTCCTGGGCTTGTTCTCTGGTGAAATTCTCCAAAGTGCCAGTGATGACAAATGTCTTTCCGCTTAATGGCTGGGCTTTGACCTTTTTTTCTTCTGACAGTTGCACACCTGCTCTCTCTAATTTTTCCAAGACTGCTAAATTTCTCTTATTAGCAAAAAAGTCCACGACACTTTGAGCCAGTATTCCGCCTAAGCCATAGATAGTGGCAATATCTTCAAATTTCGCTTCCTTCAAGGCTTTCAGCGAACCAAATCTCTCAGCTAAAATTCTAGCGGCATGAATTCCAACATGTCTTATTCCCAGAGCAAATAATACTCTATAGAATGGGTTTTGTTTGCTCTTTTCAATTCCATCTAAGAGATTCTGGGCAGACTTATCACCCATTCGCTCTAAATTTAGCAAATCGGATTTTTTTAAATAATAAATATCTCCATAATCTTTCACTAAGCCTTTGTCTACCAATACTTCTACCATTGCAGTTCCCAAGCCTTCAATGTCCATTGCACCTCTAAAAGCAAAGTGCTCAATGCGTCTCTTCAGTTGGGCTGGGCAGGCAATATTTTCGCACCGCCAGGCGACTTCGCTTTCGTCTCGTTTAATTGGTCCACCACAGGAAGGACAAGTTTTAGGCATCACAAAATTTTTTTCTTTGCCGGTTCTTTTTTCAGGAACAACCCTTACCACTTTTGGTATCACCTCGCCACCCTTTTCAATGAGAACCGTATCACCGATGCGGATGTCCTTGCGTCTGATTTCGTCTTCATTATGCAAGGTAGCTCGGCTAATGGTAGAACCGGAAACCTCCACCGGTTCTAAAATAGCCACGGGATTGACAGTTCCGGTCCGTCCAACTTGAAGAATAATCTCCTTTAATTTTGTGCTGGCCTGTCTGGCAGGGAATTTGTAGGCGATTGCCCAGCGTGGGCTTTTCTGAGTATGACCGAGCCTTTCCTGTTGAGCAAATAAATTCACCTTGATAACCATTCCATCAATTTCATAATCCAAGTTGTCTCTTTCCTTTTCCCAGAGATTGCAGTATTCAATCGCCAATTCAATATCTTTACAGAGTTTTACACTCTCATTGACGCGCAGTCCTGCTTCTTTCAAAGCCATCAGGGTTTCATAATGTGTTTTAAATTCTCCCCTTGGTGATTCACCGACTCCGTAGATAAAAATATTTAGTTTTCGCTGAGCCACTAATTTTGGGTCAAGCAATTTCAAGGAGCCTGCAGTAGCATTTCTCGGGTTAGCAAAGAGTGGCTCTCCTTCTCTCTCTTTTTCTTCATTCAGTCTTTCAAATTCTGCTCTGGGCAAGTAGACTTCGCCGCGCACTTCAATGTTTTGCAATTCTTTTTTAGTCGTCGTCAATCTTAAAGGGATTGAGCGAATGGTTCGCAAATTAAGGGTTACATCGTCACCTTTATAGCCATCGCCCCGAGTGGCACCTCGCACAAAGACTCCATTCTCGTAAAGGAGAGCAATGGCAACACCATCAATCTTTAGTTCTACGGTATATTCTGGCTTTTCACTGCGTAATCCTTTTCTCACTCGCTCATCAAATTCAAGAACTGCTGAATCTGCATAGGTATTATCCAGAGAAAGCATTGGGACTTTGTGTTCAACCGTGGTAAATTCAATTAATGGTTCACCACCGACCCTTTGTGTTGGTGAATCCGGAGTAATGAGCTCAGGAAATTGCTTTTCTAATTTCTCCAGTTCTTTGACTAATTGGTCGTATTCATAGTCAGAGATAACCGGTTGATTGAGGACATAATAAAGTTTATTGTGATAGAGAATTTCCTGGCGCAATTTTTCAATGCGTTTTTTGGCTTCTTCTTTAGTCATATCTTTACACAGATTATACTAATTTGAAAAAGGATGAGGCGCTTCAGCTTTTGTTTTGACGAATATTCTTTCTCATCTCCTTCCAGGTGCATTTCTCGCAGAGATACTCATCGCCACGGACTGAAAATCCCTCTGTCCCTAGGTGGATGATGGTCTGGCACTTCGCGCACTTTGTCGGTTCATACGCAGGAGGGTTTTCCAGTTTCTCAAAATTGTATTCGTTCGTGCCATACCAAACGTATATTTCCATTTCAATTCCTTCTCGACATTGTGGGCAGTCCTTCCAGTTCCCTTTGTGCCCTTCTGCGAAGTGAGATCCGCACAGCGTGTATCTACTGTGATTCCGGTGACAGCTGTTCCGGGCATAGGAAAAGAGAACATACTTGTCCTCATCATCACAAATCCACTGACCGCAGCACTCGGTCTTTGTGAGATTTTTTGTCTTTCCACACAGGCCGCAACGTGGCTTATCGTCTGCCCCACCTTTTTGGGATTGTCTCTTAATTTTCATCTTTTTATATTTTCACTCCTTCCTCTTGGCTATCTTAATTAGTTACTCCTGAAAAACTCCTTCTGAAAGGCTTGTAAAATCTATCTTCTGGCTTGACATAGGGTGCTGAAATGTGATATAATTAAAGCCAGGAGGAAAGAAAAATGCTAAGATTAAAAAAACGCC
>JBFLXN010000079.1:0-11582 GCA_040755715.1 Candidatus Edwardsiibacteriota bacterium | reverse complement strand
ATAATTTTCGCTCATTTGGTTTTAATTTAACTTGATTTTTTATTTTCAAGTATACCACCTCCTTTTGGAGGTAGTATATCATAAATAATTTAATTTGTCAAGAACTTATGTCATAAAGCACTAGATAAAGAATTCCAGAAATATAGTTTTCATCTTTAATGAAAATATATCATATATAGTTTTCATTGTCAATGAAAATTTTATGGCTTTAGATCCCTGATTTAATCAAGGTTTTTTCATTGTCACTTGCTGTCCTTTCCTTGTGTTCTTAGTATCCGGTTAATCAATCCACTGGTTGATTTTCCTTCTAAGAAATCAATCTGGACCACCTTACCCCCGGCTCTTTCCACTATTTCTTTACCAACAATTTCTTCAACTTTCCAATCAGCGCCCTTGACCAGAATATCCGGCAGGATAGCTTCAATCAGTTTCAACGGTGTGTCTTCGTCAAATAGACAGACATAGTCGACACAGGCTAAAGCGGATAAAATAACTGCTCTATCTTCCTGTGGAACTATAGGTCTTTTCTCACCCTTAATCCTTTTGGTAGAGGCATCGCTATTTAGCCCAACAATCAAAATATCTCCCAACCGTTTTGCCTTTTGTAAATATTCAATGTGTCCGCGATGCAAAATGTCAAAGACACCATTAGTAAAGACGACTTTTTTTTGTTCTTTTTTTGCTTGATTTCGCAAGGGAATCAAATCTGGGAGTGTGATGATTTTTCCCACAGGACTTTCACCAACGCAATTTAAAACTGTCAATCACTTTTGGTTTTGAGTTGTAATTTTTCATTTTTACTTTTACATTTTACACTGTATTCAGACATCCAGGTTTCTAACAAATTTTGCGTTTTCTTCAATAAATTTTCTTCTCGGTTCCACCGCATCACCCATTAGCACCGTAAAAATTCGGTCTGCTTCAACGATGTCTTCCAGATTTACTTTAAGAATGGTGCGGCGCTCAGGGTCCATCGTCGTCTTCCAGAGTTGTTCAGGATTCATCTCACCCAAACCCTTGTATCGCTGGATGGTAATTCCATCCTTGCCCAGTCTTTGCAGAGTTTTATTCAATTCCTCATCATTATAGGCGTAGTATTCTTCCTTTCCCTTTTGAACGCGATAAAGTGGTGGCTGGGCGATATAAACCCAACCTTTTTCAATCAGAGGTTTCATATAACGGTAGAAAAAGGTTAAGAGTAAGGTGCGAATATGAGACCCATCAACATCGGCGTCCGTCATCAGGATAATCTTGTGATAGCGGCTCTTTTCAGCCTCAAATTCATCTTCACCAATACCTGTTCCTATAGCGGTAATCAGGGTGCTAATTTCTTCGTTAGAAAGCATCTTATCCAAGCGGGCCTTCTCCACATTTAGGATTTTGCCCCTAAGGGGTAAGATGGCTTGAAACCGGCGGTCTCTTCCCTGTTTAGCTGAACCGCCAGCCGAATCTCCTTCAACCAAATAGAGCTCACAAAGTTTCGGGTCGGTGAAGGAACAGTCGGCAAGTTTTCCGGGGAGTGAAGAAGTCTCTAAGGCAGTCTTTCGTCTGGTCAATTCTCTGGCTTTTCTAGCGGCTTCCCGAGCTCGGGCGGCGACTAAACTTTTGTTGACAATTTTATTCGCCACCGAAGGAGTTTCTTCAAAATGGGTGGCTAAAGCCTCTCCTATCAGAGATTCAACAATTCCTTTAACCTCACTATTGCCGAGTTTTGTCTTGGTCTGTCCTTCAAACTGTGGTTGTCTCAGTTTAACTGAAATGACAGCAGTTAAACCCTCTCTCACATCTTCACCTGATAAAGGCGGGTCATCTTTCTTGGCTAAATCATTCTTTTTAATATAGTCATTAATCACTCGGGTCAAAGCGGATTTGAAGCCAATCAAATGAGTCCCACCCTCAATAGTATTGATATTATTGGCAAAAGAGAAGATATTGTCATCGTAAGAATCGTTATATTGTAGGGCGACTTCCAGTTCAATTCCGTCACCTTGTTTTTGAATATAAATTGGCTTGTGGAGTGGAGTTTTATTTTCGTCAAGGAATTGAACAAAAGAGACAATGCCACCAGCATATTTGAAACTGTGTGATTTTCCAGTTCGTTCATCAAAAATGTCAATCTTTAAACCCTTGTTTAAAAATGCTAATTCACGCAGTCTCTGGGAAACTAAGTCAAAGCTGAAATTTATATTTTTGAAGATTTGTTTATCCGGAGAGAATCTCACCAGTGAGCCGCTCTTTTTTCGGCTGCCGATGACCTTGAGTGGCGTTTTAGTCTCACCCCTTTCATAGCGCTGATGATAAACCTTACCGTCTCGGGAGACTTCTACTTCCAACCATTCTGAAAGGGCATTGACTACCGAGACGCCTACACCATGTAATCCACCGGAAATCCGATAGGTCTTATCATCAAATTTACCGCCGGCATGAAGGGTAGTCAGAGCCACTTCTACACCCGGTTTTTTCTCGGTAGGATGAATATCTACTGGAAAACCACGACCATTATCTCCAACTGAGACGCTGTTATCTTTGTGTATTCTCACTTCCACATAATCGCAAAATCCTGCCATATGTTCGTCCACCGAGTTATCCACCACTTCAAAGATAAGATGATGTAATCCTCGTGAGACTGTATCGCCGATATACATCGCCGGTCGACGGCGCACGGCCTCCAAGCCTTTTAACACGGTAATTTTCTTAGCATCGTAGATTTCAGTAAATTTTAATTTTTCTTCAGAAGACATATTTCCTCCTACTTCTCCTTCTTTCCCTTTCCTACCTGTCCGTTGCGCCAAGATGCAGAGCCGACGGTCAGGAAAGCGTTAGGAGAGGGAAAAGGTGAGGTCACTAATTTTCTTCTTCTTCCTCAAGTTCGTCTTCCTCTTCTTCCCATTCTTTTTCCTCCATATCTAAGATTTCGCTTTCCAGTTTTTCCATTTCTTCGGGAGTGAGCTTAATCCCTTCTTCTCTCAAGGTTTCCTCTGGGTCGGCTAAATAGCGTTCACGGAAACTCAGGTCTCTTTTAGCCCTTCTTAAAAGAGTCTGTAAGGCTTCTTCAAACATTCTATTTCTCTTTGAGTAAAAATTTTCTTGTCAGTCCACCTTTTTGTATGGTATAATAGTTTCTACGATTACCGAAACCAACTGTGTTATGTGAAATGTTTGATGTGTAATGAAAACACTTCGTGGTTTATCTTATGGCGGAAAAAGAAGTAAAAATCCAAACATCTGCGGTGGAAGAGAGGGAAAAATTTCTGGTTAAAGCGACCGTGAATTCGGTGCTAAAAGAAGTCTCGTTCTGGTTAGCCCTTCCAGAAGATTTTCGCAGTAAATATGCCGCTCCTGAAGATTTCGTAGCCCAAGAATTGGCCTCTAAACTCAACAGGTCAATCACCGATGATGACTTGGAAATTGCCAAAGCTTGTTTACCTGCTTTTGAAGCTGAAGATTTTATTAGAAAGGTAAAAGCTTTCTTGGAAGCGGCTGGACTCTTTGCCCTACCAAAGCCAAAGGAGAAAGTTTCACCGCTTCTCTCAATGTTATCAATGTTAGATGAACTGACTCCACCAGATAGAGAACAGTTGCTAAAGAAAATTAAAGAAAAGAAATTAGAAGAAATCTATAACAAATATCAGAAACTCTTAGAATTGACTCAGACATCTTCTAATTTAGACTCAGCCCAGAAATTTCTGTCGGGCTTAAGAAATAAGTCAGATAAAAAAGATTTTGCTTGTGCTCTTTGGGCGTTTAAAGAAAAAGAACCAGAACTATTTGTGAAAATTATAGAGTCCTATCAAAGAGAGCGCGAAGAGCAAAAATCAAAAGAATACAAAATAATTCTTGAAGAAATAATCAAAAAACCAGTTGGTTCATTAACCTTAGAAGAAAAACAACGTATCGGAGCCATCACTCGCCTGGTCTTACAAGAGAAGAAATTCCCAGAACTTTCAGGTTTAGTTGGCGAATATATTGATAAACACGGACACTAGTGCTGTGTGACATAAATTCCGTAACTTTTTTCGGGAGTCACACAGCACTTTCACATCCCGATTCTATCGGGATATGACATTCCGAAACTTGCCACTGGCAACTTTCGGAATTGTAACCCCTTAGTCCCGATTGAATCGGGACTAAGACCCCCCGCAGTGGTCTGTATCTTCGGGCCAACTTAATAGCGTTAATTTATGTTACAGACCACTAGATAAGCCTCACTTACGCTCGGCAAGTAGAGAGTATTGGGTTAATTGAGTTTGTTGAGTTTTTTGGGTTCATTGGGTTTTAATAACCCGAACCCAATAAACCGAGAAAACCCCATAAACCCAATTCTCGCTACTATTTTAGTCAAATTTCACCGAGACAACTTTGGAAATGCCCATCTCTTCCATTGTTACCCCATAGAGTCGCTCGGCTACTTCCATCGTCCTCTTGTTATGAGTAATAATGGCAAATTGTGTCTTCTCTCGGAAATCTTTTAGTAAAGAGACAAATCGCTGAACATTGGCATCGTCCAAAGGTGCATCAACTTCATCTAAAATACAAAAGGGGGCAGGCTTGACCAGATAAATCCCAAAGAGAAGGGCTAAAGCGGTTAAGGCCCTTTCCCCTCCGGAAAGCAGAGCAATGGAACGCAAGGATTTTCCTTCAGGATTCGCTAAGATTTCAATTTCGGCTTCCAGAGGGTCCTCACCCGCCAATCTTAAATCTGTTTCACCACCTTCAAAGAGTTGGCGAAAGACACAAGAGAAGCCATCTCTGATAGCAGAAAAAGTTTCCAGAAACATCGTTTTGGCAGTTTCGTCAATCTTTCTGATGGTTGTTTGCAAGTCCTCCTTGGCTTTTAGAAGGTCAGCCCGCTGCCCAGAAAGAAATTCATATCGTTGATTTTCTGCCTGATACTCCTCAAAGGCAACCATATTCACCGCTCCCAATCGCTTAATGCGGGATTTGATATTCTCTACTTTGTTTTTCGTCTCTTCAGGATTAAATGATGTTTCTTCTGGAGGTAATGGTTCAATATATTGAACCCCCACCTTTTCTAGGGATAATTCATATTCTTCTTTGATTCTTTCGGCCAAGTTTTTTCTCTTACCTTCAATTTGACCCAAAGCGAGTTGGTATTCATAAAGAGACTCTTGAATCTGGTTAAGTATTGCTCTTTTTTGATGAACCGTTTCTTCTCTCTCCTTTAACCTTTGTAACAATAATTGACTCTCTCTTTGCAGTTGTTCCCGTTGATGCAAATATTCAGTCTTTTTTTCTTGTTCTTTTTGTAACAAAAGTCCAGTTTGTTTGATTTTTTCCTGCAGTTCAGCCACAAGTTTAAATGATCCTTCTGATTGCTGGCGCCTAACTTCTATTGATTCAAAAATTTGCTTCTGTTGTTTTTGCCAGGATTTTTCTTCTCGCCAAAGGCTTTCTAATATTTCTTTTTGTTTGGCACTTTCTATCTTCAAAGAGTTTACTTCCTCTCCAAGAATTTCCTTTCTTCTTTCCTTTTCCTTAAGTCTTTCTTCTTCCTGCACCACAAACTGCTCTCGCTGTTGGTTTTCCTCGGTAAAAGACACTAAAGTTTCTTGTTCTTTCTGGAGTTTCTCTTTTAGTTCACTCAATTGATTTTGCCATTTACTCTCTGAAGAACAGAGTAGAGTTCTCTTTTCCTCTAAAATCTTTAACTCTAAAGCAAGTTGCCCTTCTTCTTTTTCTTGTTTAAAAATTGTTTCCTGGGTTAGAGTTTGGGAATTCCGGCGTTCTTCAAGCTGTCCTGTCAAAGTAGCCACTATTTCTTTCAAGCGATTGGTTTGGTGAGCAAGTTGTTCTTCTTTTTGTTTTAACTCTTCTAATTGTTTTGGCAAAGACTCAAGGCGATGGTGGCGCTCTAAAAGTCCCACCTCTTCTTTCTTCTGTCTTCCTCCACTCAAAAGACCTGAGGAAGTCAAAATTTCTCCGTCAAGATTTACTGAACACCAGTAGGTATTTTCCCTTATTGAAATTGCTTTACTTATGTCTTTTACTAAAACGACCTGGCTAAGAAATTCATCAACCATTGGCTTATAGCGAGGATGAGTGCATTGGACAAATTGACTGGCTGGTCCAAGAATATTTTCATCCTCAGGTAAAGAAAGTTTTTTGTTCTGAGAACGGAATGAATCCAAGGGGATAAAAGTTGCACTACCTCTACTCTCTTTTTTCAAAAGTTCCACTGCCTGTTTGGCTTGTGTTTGATTCTCTACCAATAAGTATTGAAGTTTCTCACCCAGAGCAGATTCAATGGCAGGACGATAGGACTCTTCAACTTCTAATACTTCAGCTAAACTGACCAAATTTTCTTTTCTTTCTGTCACCAGGAAACGCACCGCTTCACTATAGCCTTCGTATCTCTCCTTGATTCCTTGTAAAACTTTCATTTCTCCCTCAGTTACTTGAATTTGATTGGCAAGTTCAGCGAGGGTTTTTTCTAAGGTTTTTAATCTTTCTTCCTGAAAGAGTAATTCTTGTTGAATGCGATTTATCTCGGCGGAGAGTGATTTTAACTCTTGGGTTTCTGTCTGAAGTAGAGCAGTTACTGCTTGCCAGGTGCGGTGTCTTTCTTCGGTTTCTTCTTTCAGATGAATTTTTTCTTGAGTAATGGTTTCAAGTTGCCTTTGACCTTCTTCCAGGCGGGCAGAGAGCAAGGTTAGTGTTTCTCTTTTTTCTCCCTCACACTTCTTATTTTCCCAAAATTTCTGCCGGCATTCCCCTAAGGCAATTTTTTTGTCAATGATTTCGTTTGTCAGACTAAAGAGTTCTTCTTCTTTTGATTGGAGAGTGAGTTCTATTTGACTCAATTTATTTTTCAGTTCTTCTCTTTGTTGACGGAGTCGCTGGTTCTGTTCCTCGGCTTCAGTCATTTGGCTCAGAAGACTTTTGACTTCTTCTTCATTGTGGCGGATTGATTCTTCTAAGGAGTGCTCTCTTTCCCGCAAGACGATTACTTCATTTTCTAATTTTTGAACACCGTCGATCAGGCGATTTAATTCATCTTGTCTTTCTCCAATTCTTTGTTCATTCAGGCTGAGGGTTTCTCTCATTTCTTTTAAATCTTTTTCAAAATTCTCAATATGGATTGAAAGATTTCTTTTTTCTTCTTCTTTGGCAAGGATTCCTCCTTGTAGTCTCTTTTCTTCTTCTAAGAAGTGCTGGTTTTCCCAGCTCGCTAATCTCAGTGCCAATTCCTTTAGTTCCTTCTTCAGGGCATCATAGACTCTGGCTTTTCTGGCTTGGCGCTTTAGAGAGCGCAGGCGTCTTTCCAGTTCAGTCATAATATCATTAAGTCTCAGCAGGTCTTCTTCGGTGGCGGCTAATTTGCGTTCAGTTTGTTTTTTTTGTTGGCGATATTTAGCGATGCCGGCGGCTTCTTCAAAGAGGTTGCGTCTTTCGGAAGGGTTGTCTGAAAGAACCGTTTCAATCATTTTGGCTTCAATCATTGAGTAGGTATCAGCCCCCAGACCGGTATTGAGGAAGAGGTCGGTAATATCTTTTAGCCTGCAGGGATTTTTGTTGATAAAATACTCGCTTTCACCAGAACGAAAGACTCTCCGGGTAATGGAAACTTCGCTATAATCAAGCGGGAGAATTCTTTTTTCGTTAGAGAAGGTGAGAGAAACTTCGGCTAAGGAAAGAGGCTTTTCGTCTTTGGTGCCATTAAAGATGACGTCTTCCATATTTTCGCTGCGTAAGGCTTTGAGGCTTTGTTCCCCTAGGCACCAGCGGATGGCGTCAACGATGTTTGTCTTGCCACAGCCATTAGGGCCGACAATGGCGGTAATGCCTTGACCAAATTCTAAGTCAAGTTTTTTAGGAAATGATTTAAATCCGAAGATTTCTACTCGGGTAAGGTGCATAATAAAGTCAACAGTCAAAAGAAAAAGATTGTCTGTTTGGTTCTTATTATACCAAATTTCATCGTGGTAGGTCAAGTTTTTTCACGGTTAAGGAACTCCAGACATCGTTAGAAAAATGAAGCGCGTCTGCCTCTAAGGCTTGGCTTTGATATTTTTTAGCCATTTTGGACAAGGCTTTGGCGCGAGAAATATCTACTGTAATAGAAATACCCATCGTCAGAAAACCAATCCAACTTGCTTGCACTTGAAACCCTTTGCCAGAAATTCTATCTATTGCCTCCACCATAATCCAACCGCAAGTTACCAAAAGGAATAATACTTCAATCAGTGCGGAAAAACTTTCAATCTTGCCGTGTCCATATTGGTGTTCTGCATCCGCTGGCTTATCAGATACCCTAACCGCTAGGCAAGTAATTACGGTTGCTCCTAAATCCAGGGCAGAGTGAGCGGCTTCAGCGAGGATGCCCAAACTTCCGGTTATAAGTCCGACGATTAATTTCATCGCTGTAAGGAAGACAGCGGCAAGCATAGAATTGAAGGCTACGCTTCGTTTCTCTCGCTGAGATTGAGATAATGGTGTGGTCATTTGGCCAAGAAAAAAACCTTACCACGAAAGCACGGAAAAATGAATATGAAATAGATTGAAATTGGTAGAAATTTATTGTCGTGCCTCAGGCAGATCCGCCCTTGGCGGAAAATTTGTTTTTTTGTAACTAATTTCTATCCGTTTCTATAAATTTCCATTGATTTCTGTGTTTCCGTGGTATAATTTCCTATTACAATTCCATTGTCATTGTCACGGCGCCACGCTCTTGAGACAAACATCCCTTTGAAAATATCCGGCTGGTCCCAAAACCAAGATTAAACTCAAAGGGTTTCTTTATAAACCCAATCCCTGTCGTAAAAAAAAACTGGTCCCGCAAGTGTGAATTTTCAATCCTGACCTCCTCATCAATCGGATGATATAAAGTAAAACCTCCGAAACGCACCCAAAACTTTTGTGGGATAACTTCTATTTCTATCCCACCGTGAAAATCTGTCCTAGCTGAGTAATTCCAGGAAGTTACCTGCCAACCAGTCATCACTACCTGAAAAAATGCTCTGAAATCTTCCTCTAACTGATAAGATATACTCGCAAATGTCTTCTGTGGAACTGTCCCTTCAAATCCCAACTTTGTGCCGTCAGGGAGCAGGCGGTCTGAATACCCTTTTAAAATTCGTCTCGTACTCATACCCACCGAAAGCCAGAGCTCATCACTAATTCCGAGCCTCGTCAGCCCGCTAAAACCAAATCCTTGAGGAAATCCTTTAGCCACTAATTCACCTCTATGCCACCAATAACTCTCTGATTTTACATAACTCAAACAACCATAGACGCCTAAATTAGGTGTTACTAGAGAAGAAACAGACAATCCCAATTCGTGAACATTTAAAATAAACTGGTCAATACTGATGCTTCCAGAAGTATCCAAGAAACTCGGATAGAAACTGATATTTGCCTTGTATAAGAGGTGATAGATTATGCTCAAATCAATATTTTTTAACGGCACATCTAAGGCAAAAAATCCGGGCGAGGCAAGTGAATTTTTTGTCTGAACCTTGTTGTGACTTTGTGTCGGACTGAGATAACTTATTCCCAGAGATATCTGAGGATTTTCCCCACCACTACTTGATAGAAATTGTGATTTATCCGCTTGGTAAATTTCTCCTAAACTCAGTTCTCTGGCTGAGGTCAGATGATAATAATTAAACTGCAGTGGTAGAATAAAAATCCTCTCTTCTGCGAAAATATTTTTGTCAAATGCGAGAAGAGAAAATAGTATGAGGAGAAGAAATCCTTTCTGCGACCACATTTGATAACTCAAAAGGAAAAACGAAAAAGTAAAAACCACAGTCAAAAATTCAAATTTTAAGTTTTGGTTTTATCTTTTTACTTTTTAACGATCGGCCCCCTTGAATGAGAAAAATTACCCCTCCAAAAAGGCTAATGAAGACAAGCAAGAAGTGAACGAATAAGGAAAGAGCCAAAGCAGATTCTTTGCCCAATCCTGCCTGGCCGAACAGGACGACATAACTTCCCTCCTGCAATCCCCAGGCATTGATAGAAATAGGAATCATACTTATAAGCGAAATAACCGGCACATAGAGGAAAAACGGAAGCATCGGAAGATTTAGGCGAAGAGAGAGAGCAAGCAAATAGATGACAGTGACTAGCAGAAATTGGATAACACAGGAAATCAAGAATGTTTTGGCAATAATGACTGGTTTTTTTCTATAAAGGTAGATAGAGTTATAGGCTTTCTTTATCTTATCCTCTATTTTGACAATCAAAGGTAAGTTGAGAATAAAACGAAATCGTCTAACAATTCTTCGGCTAAAAAACAATACTCCTAACAAAGCCACGATTGCTGAAATGATAATCACTATTTTAAGCATGTTTTGCCCTTGTTGTTGATGTAATAAAAAAATCAGGGCTAAAAAAGCGACAAAGAGAGTAGCAAAGAATCCCGTCGCTCTATCAACCAGAATGGAAGCAAACGACTCGCTCTTCTTTCCACTTTCCTCTGCGATGTAATATAGTCTTAATAGGTCACCACCAAAACTGGTGGGCAGAAAATTATTGAAGAAGAGCCCAATAAAAAAGAGTGAAGCTAAATACTCAATTTCGCTATTGATTTCTTGCACTCTTAGAAGTAAACGCCAGCGATAAGCACAAATGAAGACAATCAGAAGGTAACCAAATACTGCCAAAACAACATAAGCCAGCCGAGTAGAGTGAAGGTGAGCCAGAAGCAATTTCAAATCAACCTTCAGCAAAATAAAAGCAATCAACCCCAGACTAATGAGGATGCGAATAGCAGTCCACAAGTGTTTTTTCATTGCATTTTTTGAAGAATCTTCTTTGCCTTTCTTAAGGCTTTGGCTCTGTGGCTAATGCGATTTTTTGTTAGTGGAGAAAATTCGGCAAAGGTTTTTTTGAAACCTTTAGGGACAAAAATAGGGTCGTAGCCAAAACCGCCTTTTCCTTTTGGTTCTTCGGTGATATGACCCAAACAGCTTCCTTCGGCAACATAGTAGGGGCGACCCGTCGGGTCGCCCCTAGCGGGTTTGGCAATCGCTACCACACAGCGAAATCTTGCTTTTCTTTTCGCCGGAGGTATGCCTTTCAAAAGTTTCAGCACCTTTTTGACATTTTGGGCATAGGTAGGGGCGTTAAATTTAACGCCCCTGGCAAAACGAGAGGAATAGACACCGGGTCTTCCTTGCAGGGCGTCAATCTCAAGACCTGAGTCATCCGCTAAGGCAATCTTTCCTGTAGAAGCTGTTACTGTCCTGGCTTTCTTGAGGGCATTTTCTACGAGGGTCTTGCCATCTTCTATAATTTCGGGTATTTCAGGATAATCAAGTAGAGAAGAGAAGGTGTAGGGGCAGGTTTCAAACCTGCCCCTACCAAGAATTTGTGAAATCTCCCGGATTTTATCTTTGTTTTTAGTAGCTAAGACAATTTCCATCTTGAGTTTACGGTTCGCAAAGACCGCAAAACATCCGCAAAAGATAACAAGAATCTAAAGTTTATTAACTAATGGTTATATGCAAAATGAATTTGAGCAGTTTTCAGCGGCTCAAATTTCAATGAGATATTTTAAAAAACTTGAAAAATCTGATAAAGTCGGTATAATATCTAATCATGAAAAAAAATTAATC